>DXAQ01000016.1 GCA_019116905.1 Candidatus Mucispirillum faecigallinarum
TAAGTTATTTTCTTTTAATTTTAAATTATCAAGCACATGATTAAATATTTCAATATCGCCAGTTTCTTTTGCTATCATTAAATTATGCAGAGAATCTGAACTTAAATCTTTTAATTTTGTATTTTCATATTTATCTAAATTCTTTGAAAAATTATTATATTTTTCAGGAGCAGTAACCATAAAATAAAGCTCTGCAATATATTTTGCAAGCCCTGTCTGGTCATTACTAACTGCATCAAATAAATCTTTATTGTTTTTATAAACTGCAGAGTTTTTATTCATACCCTGGCTCATCATTTTTTCAGCATAATTTAAGCTTGATGATACTTTATTCTGGTTATAAAAATATGATGCCATATCACCAACAGTTAAAAAATCTACTGTTTTATTTGATTTAAATATTGTAAGGCCGTTATTAATCTGGGTAGAGCTGTCTCCAATCATATTAACAAGCCACTCATTAAAAGTATTTATATCTTTAATATTTCCTTTTGATAGTGATGATATTTTTTCAATATAATCTTCTGTAATATTATTTTCTGCTGTTTTGTTGTAAACATTATCCATTTTTAAAATATTATCAGAATTATTTTGGTTTAATTCCCTGTTATTAATATTTATGCCTGTATTATTATTTAAATAAACAGGGCTGTTTCCAACATTTGAAATATTCATATTCATCACCTTAATATTATTATGAAAAAAGATATATAACACATATCGGATAAAATTTAATGGAGATAAGCAAAAATACTTGAATTAATTTAAAAAATTTATTATATTATAAACAGAACACATGGACTAATTATGATTAGTCCTGTGGGTTTGAATAGAAATCAATTCAAATAACCACCTGCGGCTAAACAAGGTGGTTATTTTTTAAAGTAAAAAATTACGGCTGCTGCAATCAGCATAAATATGAGATAAAAATAATAATCTTCATAAACCATAAGTTACCCCCTTATTTTGTCCGAACGACTAATCCGAATGGATAAAAAGAAAGTAACTAACCACAATATAGTCGCACTGTGTCCAGTTATCAACCTATCATTATTTATGAAAAAATACGAGCATGATTAAATCACTGTATAATTATATATAAATAAATTTTTTACACTAATACTAGACCATTAAAATAATAAAAAATATATTTTCCACTGTAATTAATAAAAATAAAACAAACCGCAAAAAATGTGGTTTTCATCATATTTTTGCTTGACAAATTAAGCTAATAATATACATATATCATATATTATTTTAGTGGAGGATTACTATGGCTCATAATGTAAATCAAGAAATATGCACTTTCTGCACTTCTTGTATGGAAGTGTGCCCAGTTACTGCTATCAGTGAAAAAAATGATAAAGCATGGATTGACCCTGATATATGCATAGACTGCGGCGCTTGTGCTGAAGAATGTCCTGTTGAGGCTATCTCACCAGAAGACTAATATAGTGCTTTCTGAGCATTAATTTTATAAAAATGGGTTCACCATTAATTTATATATTGACTTATTACTTTAGTAATGGTTATTATATATTTATACTTAAAGCTGATAAAGTTTTAAAGTTATTTTAATTGTGCAAAATAAAGGGTATAGTTTCGGCTATACCCTATTTTTAGGAAATAATAGTCTAGTTAAGCGGTATATTTTATGGCGGTTTTCAAAACATTATATGAAGATATTAAGACAGTTTTAGACAGGGACCCGGCAGCAAGAAATTTTATGGAAGTACTTCTCTGCTATTCAGGTTTTCATGCATTAACAATGCACAGAGTATCCCACTGGCTTTGGTGCCATAAGTTTAAATTCCTTGCCCGATTTAATGCTATGATTGCCCGTTTTTTTACAGGGGTAGAAATTCACCCGGCAGCAAAAATAGGCAGACGTTTTTTTATAGACCATGGCATGGGGGTAGTTATTGGAGAAACTGCAGAAGTAGGCGATGATGTTACTATCTATCACGGTGTAACACTTGGCGGCGTATCACTAAAAAAAGAAAAACGCCACCCAACTATTGGAAATAATGTTATTATCGGTGCAGGCGCAAAAGTTTTAGGGCCTTTCAAAGTAGGCGATAGAGTTAGAATTGGTGCTAATTCTGTTGTGCTGCATGAAGTGCCTGATGATGCTACTGTTGTAGGTGTGCCAGGCAGAATAACAGGCGACAGCCACAGGAATGATATGTTTGACCATACAGAGCTTCCTGACCCAGTTGCAAACGCTTTTAACTGTATTATAGACAGGATTGTTGCAATGGAAAAAGAAATCAAAGCTGTTAAAATTGATAAGGAATAACAGGTGGCTTATGAAAATAACAACTAAAAGCAGATATGCTATAAGAGCAATCTATGCCCTTTGTATGATGGGCGGCGATAAACACCCTGTAAGCATATTAAAAATATTAGAGTTTGAAGATATTTCAAAAAAATACCTTGAACAAATTTTTACAAAATTAAAACACGTAAATATTATTACAGGTTCACGGGGCGTAGGCGGCGGATATATGCTTGCAAGAAATCCTGAACAGATAAACTTAAAAGAAATAGTAAACACAATGGACGGTCCCCTAAAAACTGAGGACTGCGGCGCAGAGGGCGATTGCAGTAATTTTTCGTCATGCGCTGTAAACTGGCTTTGGTCAGGGCTTGAAAAAGCATGTGATGATTATTTAGAAAAGATTACTATTGCTGATATGATGAAACGTTCCGTTTCTCATTTTACAGTTTAATTATAAAGACAATTATATAATTTAGGAAGCCTTTAATTTAGGCAGTTTATGGGAGAATATTATGGCTATTTATTTTGACAACAGTGCAACCACAAGAGTTGACCCTGAAGTAGTAAAGGCAATGTTACCATTTTTCAGTGAATATTATGGGAATATATCCAGTATCCACACAATAGGCAGGCAGGTGCGCCCCTATGAAGAACGGGCAAGAAAATCTGTAGCAAAAATGATAAATGCTACACCTGATGAAATAGTATTTACAGCAAGCGGTTCAGAATCAGATAACCTGGCAATTATTGCAACCGCCAGAGCATTTAAACATAAAGGCAAACACATTATTACATCATCTATTGAGCATAAAGCAGTGCTTGAAACTTTCAAATTCTTAGAAAATTATGAAGGCTTTGAAGTAACATATCTTCCTGTTGATAAATACGGCTTAATAGATATGGATTACTATAAAAAAGCATTAAGAGATGACACAACTCTTGTAAGCTGCATGATAGCTAATAACGAAATAGGCACAATAGAGCCGATTAAAGAAATGGCCGCTCTTGCTAATGAAAAAGGCGCAATTTTCCATACTGATGCAGTGCAGGCTGTTGGTAAAATGCATATAGACGTTAATGAATTAGGGGTAGATTTATTAACATTTTCAGGTCATAAAATATATGCACCAAAAGGAATTGGCGTTTTATATGTAGATATAGAATTAAGAGAAAAATTAAAACCTATTATCCATGGCGGTCAGCAGGAAGGCGGACTTCGTGCAGGTACTGAAAATATCCCATATATCGTAGGACTTGGTAAAGCATGCGATATGCTTATGGAAAAACAGGATACAGAAATTCTACACATTAAAAAATTAAGAGATACTTTTGAAAAGAAAGTTTTAGAAAATATTCCAGATACGTATGTGAACGGTCACCATGAATTAAGAGTGCCTTCAATCAGCGATATAGTTTTTAGATATATTGAAGGGGAGGCATTAATGGTATATGCAAAAGAAGTTTGCTGCAGTGCAGGCAGTGCATGTACATCAGCTTCTACTAATCCTTCTCATGTATTATCATCAATCCATGTAGATGATGTGGATATTCACGGCGCACTTCGTTTCAGCTTTGGCAGATTTAACACTATGGAAGAAGTGGATAAAGCTGTGGAAGTATTAAAAGACAGTGTGGAAAAATTAAGAAAAATGTCGCCTTTATATAACAAATAATATGGCAAAATCTAGTAAAAAAGACCTGCTTTCTGAGCTTGAACAGCTTGCTCAAAAAGCAGGTATTAAAGTAAGATACGAAAAAACAGAGGCACGTGGCGGCATGTGCACATTTCAGGGCAATCCACTTATTATTATAGACAGGAAAGCTGCAGATGATTATAAAATCGCAGTAATAGCAGAAAATATAAAAAAAATGGATTTAACAGATATTTACATAAGCCCTAAAATGCGGGAAGTTTTAGACAGCTTTGACTAATCTTAATAAAATAATATTTATTAAAATGGTAAAAGTCTGCAGCACATAAATTAAAAGGTAAGAAAATGTCTGTTTCATTTGCATTAATAGTTATAAGTGCAGTATTTCATGCAAGCTGGAACCTGCTTGTTAAAAAATCAAACGATAAAGTGGCTTATAATATTCACATTCAAGCAGCTACTGCAATAATTATAACATTTTACACAATAGTATTTCACCCAGAGGCTCTTTATTTTCATAAGTCTACATTTATGTATGCTCTGCTTTCATCATTTTTCTTTGCCCTTTATCAGCATTTTGCAGCTGTCAGTTATAAATATGCAGATGTTTCAATGGTTTATCCTATTACCACTTCATCACCGCTTTTTATAGTTATATGGGCATATTTTTTACTTGATGAGAAAATATCAATTATAGGTATATTTGGTATTATTTTACTACTTGCAGGCTGTTATATAATGAATGTAACAAAAGGCAGTGGCAAATCTGGCATAAAAGGAATATTAATTGCATTTTTAGCAGCTTTCGTTTATTCATTTGGTGCAATGGCAGATAAAATGGGTGTAGGCTCAGTTAATACTCATCTTTATATTATGCTTATGGCTGATTTTATATCACTTTATTCAATAATATTTTCTACAATAAGCCACAGGAAAACTTTAACACTTCATAACCGAATAAAATCACCTGTTCAGTGGAAACTTGTGTTTATTGGCGGTTTTGCTATGGCAGCATCAATTGTAACATACAGGCTTGGGCTTGTAGATATGCCAATCTCTTATGCATCAGCATTAAGGCAGCTAAGCTCATTTTTTGGCGTATTAATGGGTATATTTTTCTTAAAAGAATCATACGGCAAACAAAGAGTAATAGGCAGTATCGTTATTATTGCAGGTATAACGCTGATAAGACTTACAATGTAAGAAAAAGCCTTTATAAAATCTCATATAATCAAAATATGATAGTTGTAATCAGTAATATATATAACTTTAATAAAAGTTAAGTAAAACATATTGCTACAACCATTATTTTATGATATACTTTCACAACTATATTTATGTGAGGTTATTATGATTGCAAAAGAAGGATATCCGTTTATAATAAGTGCATTAGTAGCAACTATCTTATTTTATATTATCCCTTGGTTTATTTGGGTTACTATATCTTTGTTACTGCTGGCACTGTTTTTATGGTTTTTTAGAGACCCTGAAAGAAATGCACCTATTGAGCAGGATATTGCTGTTTCTGCTGCTGATGGCAAGGTTGTTGAAGTGGAAGAAGTAGAGTTTAAAGGCGAAAAATATAAAAAAGTAGGCGTGTTTATGAATGTATTTTCTGTACACGTAAATAGAACCCCTGTTACTGGCACAGTTACTTCTATTGAGCATATACCTGGTAAATTTGTTAATGCAAGCCGCAAGGATGCATCTATTATTAATGAAAGAAATATTATAACTTTTGATACAAAATATGGTAAAGTAATCGCAGTTCAGGTGGCTGGACTTGTTGCAAGAAGAACTGTAAGCTACGTTAATGTTGGTGATTTAATGGCAACAGGGGACAGGTTTGGTATGATTAAATTTTCTTCGCGTGTAGACCATTATTTTCCACTTAATGCAGAAATACAAGTAAAAGTAGATGATGAAGTTAAAGCAGGCGAAAGTATTATTGCAAGATTTATAGAAGAAATATAATATAAGGTAAAAAAATGAGTATGTTTTCTGAAAAACAAGGTAAACTTAATATGACACTTCGTAACAGAAATGTTATTTTACCAAACTTTATAACAATTTTAGGGCTGTTATGTGGTGTCTATTCCATTATGCTTTCTGTTGGCAGCAGGATAGTGCAGGGCGATAACTTCGTATATGCAGCATATTTTTTAATACTGGCAGCTTTTTTTGATGGTATAGACGGCAAGGTTGCCCGCATAGTAAATGGTGCCAGTGATTTTGGTGTGCAGCTTGATTCTTTATGTGATATGGTTTCCTTTGGTGTAGCTCCTGCAATACTTGTTTATGAATGGCTTTTAAAAGGGTTTGACAGGCTTGGTATTGTGGCAGTATTTTTATTTGTTGCATCAGGTGCATTAAGGCTTGCCCGCTTTAATGTGCAAAGCGGTAAAATCAGCAACGTTTATTTTGTAGGTCTGCCAATACCTGCGGCTGCTGCTTTTATTGCAACAAGCGTTCTTTTTATCCATAAACTTGGGCTTAATTTAGAGAAGGCATCTCTTTCTATTTTTTTCCTAATAAGCATATATTTACTTGCATTTTTAATGGTAAGTACAGTGCCTTTTTTCAGTTTTAAAAAAATGAGTTATTTTAAAGCACGCCCATTTCAATCTTTAATTATTATGGTAATATTTATATCTATTTTAGTGCTTTACTTTGAAGTAGTTTCATTTATTATGATTACTGCTTATATTGCAGTAGGGCTTTTAATTGCACTATTTAGGTTGTTTAAAGGCAAACCAAAAACACCAGAAACAGCAGAAACAGTGAAGGAAAATTAATTCGGAGAAAATAATGCGTAAGTTAATCTTTTTTGATACAACATTAAGAGATGGAGAGCAGTGCCCAGGTTTCAGTATGACAACTGATGAAAAAATAAGGCTTGCTTTACAGCTTGAAAAACTTGGTGTTGATGTAATTGAAGCTGGTTTTCCTGCATCATCCCCTGGTGATTTTGAGGCTGTACAAAAAATTTCATCATTAATTAAGAATTCAAGTGTATGTGGACTTTCTCGTGCAAATAAAAAAGATATTCAGGCAGTGTATGAGGCAACAAAAGCAGCAGCACGCCCAAGGATTCATACTTTTATTGCAACTTCTGATATCCACATGCAGCATAAACTTAAAAAGACAAGGCAGGAAGTTATAGAGCTTGCCAAAGAAGCTGTAAGGTTTGCAAGAAATCTGTGTGATGATGTAGAATTTAGTGCAGAGGACGCTTTAAGAAGCGACCCTGATTTTCTGTATCAAATAATAGATGCAGTAATTAAAGAGGGTGCAAAAACAATAAATCTGCCAGATACTGTTGGCTATATTATGCCTGATGAAATTTATGCACTTTTTTCTGGTGTAAAAAATAATGTAGCAAATATTGACAAGGTAGTATTAAGTACACATAACCATGATGATTTAGGTATGGGGGTTGCAAACTCACTTGCTGCTATTAGGGCTGGTGCAGACCAGGTGGAATGTACAATAAATGGTATCGGCGAACGTGCTGGTAACTCTGCTCTTGAAGAAATATGCATGGCAATAAATGTTAGAAAAGATTTCTATAAAGATATAGAAACAACAATCAATACAACAGAAATATATAAAACAAGCAGAATGATAACAAGTATAACAGGAGTAGATGTACAGCCAAATAAAGCAATAGTTGGTAAAAATGCATTTGCTCATGAATCAGGTATTCATCAGGACGGAGTATTAAAAGAACGCTCTACTTATGAAATAATGACTGCGGAAAGCGTAGGTATAATGAAAAACTCACTTGTACTTGGCAAACATTCAGGCAGGGCAGCATTTAAAGCAAGGCTTGCAGAAATGGGATATACTCTTGATGATGAACATTTAGAAAAAGCTTTTGCAGCCTTTAAAGATTTGGCAGACAAAAAGAAAGAAATATTTGATGAAGATTTAGAGGCTATTGTTTTAGGTAAATTAAGTGATGCTAAAAAATATTATGAGCTTGATTATGTAGGCTTTAACAGTGGTTCAAGCTTAATAGCAACAGCAACGCTTAGGCTTAAAAAAGATGACGGCTCAATATTAACTGATTCTTCCACAGGGGAAGGTCCAGTTGATGCAGCTTTTAAAGCAGTGGAAAGAATATCTGGCTATGAAGGCAGATTAAAAAGCTATAAAATAAATGCAGTAACTCAAGGCAAAGACGCTCAAGGTGAAGTAACAGTTATAGCTGAGTTTGCATCAAGCGGCATAGAAGTACTTGGTAAAGGATATTCTACTGATGTATTGATTGCATCTGTAGAAGCATATATTAACGCTCTTAATAACCATATCAGCAGAAACGAAAAGAAATAGATTTATGCAGGCGACATATACTGTCGCCAGTTAGTTTAAGATAAGAGTATATTGATTTTGGAGGAATGATGGACAGCGATAAAAAGAAAGCATTAGAGCTGGCGTTAGGTAAAATAGAAAAAGACTTTGGAAAAGGCTCACTTATGCGTTTAGGTGATAAGCCTGATGAAAAAATACCAGTTATCCCAACAGGTGCATTATCTCTTGATTTAGCATTAGGAATAGGCGGTGTACCTCGCGGCAGAATTATAGAAATATATGGTGCAGAATCAAGTGGTAAAACAACTATTGCACTTCATATAATTGCAGAAGCACAAAAAATGGGAGGAGTGGCAGCATTTATTGATGCAGAGCATGCACTTGACCCAGCGTATGCTGCTGCAATCGGCGTAGATACTGATAACCTGCTTGTATCTCAGCCTGATAATGGTGAATCAGCACTTGAAATAACAGAAACACTTGTTAGAAGTGGTGCAATAGATGTAATAGTTGTAGACTCTGTTGCTGCTCTTACTCCAAAAGCAGAGATTGAAGGTGATATGGGCGATGCTCACATGGGTTTACAGGCGCGTCTTATGAGCCAGGCTTTAAGAAAATTAACTGCCATTGTAAATAAATCTAAAACATGCTTAATATTTATTAACCAGACACGTATGAAACTTGGTGTAATGTTTGGCAACCCAGAAACTACAACAGGCGGTAATGCATTAAAGTTTTATGCATCAGTTAGAATGGAAGTTAAAAAAGGCAATCAGGTAAAAGATAAAGAAGAAGTAGTAGCTAATAAAATTACTGTAAAAGTAGTGAAAAATAAAATGTCTCCTCCATTTAAAAAGGCAGAATTTGATGTGCTTTTTGGAAAAGGTATATCTAATGAAAGCATAATATTAGGTATGGCGGTAGATGCAGGCATTATCCAAAAATCTGGCGCATGGTTTTCTATGAACGATACAAAACTAGGTCAGGGTGAAGTAAATGCAAGAATATATTTAGAGCAGAACCCTGATGTTACAAAATCAATAGAAAAACAGTTAAGAGCAAAATATAATATAGAAGTGCCTTCTTCTGCAGAGGAAACAGAAAAGACTGCAAAAGAAGAAAAAGCAGCTAAAAAACAATCAGAAGATGAAAAATAATGGTATCTACTGGTATAAGTTATGCTTATAAACTGCTTAGTATGCGGGATTACTTTAAAGACGAACTTTATGAAAAAATAGAAAAAAAGTTTGGAAAGCTAGAGGCTGAAAAGGCAGTTTTAGAAATGGAGCAGGCAGGATACCTTGATGATGAAAGAACTGCCTGTAACTATATACGAGCAAAACTTAAATCAGGATATGGACCATACTATATTTCTAATAAACTTTACTTAAAGGGCTGTAATAAGGATATATCATTTATAGAAGATGTGGCAGATAAAGAAAACATTGATATGACTGAATATATTATAAAATACAGCAAACGCTATATAAAAAAAGGCAGTGATGACCCTTATAAAGATTATGTTAAATGCATTAATTTTTTAAAAAATAAAGGTTATTCGCCAAGTGTTGTTATGCAGATTATTAAGAAAGAGGATTTTGAATAATGAAAGTAATATTTTTAAAAAGTGTAAAAGGTGTTGCAAACGAAGGGGATGTTAAAGATGTAAAAGAAGGATATGCTAAAAACTTCCTTTTTAAACAAAAATTAGCATTAGAGGCAACTCCTGCAAATATGAAAGCTCATGAAGAAAAATTAGAATCTTTAAAAGAGCAGGAAAAATTAAAAATTGCAGAAGCAAAAGCATTAGCAGAAAAATTAAAAAATACAAAAGTAGAATTTAATCAAAAGGCAGGAGATACTGGCAGGCTCTATGGTGCTGTAACAAGCCAGGAAATATCTGATGCTCTTGCAAAACAGGGGCTTCCTGTTGATAAAAAATTATTTGATATGAAAGAGCCTATTAAAGAGGCAGGAACACATACTGTTAAAGTAAACATATATAAAGAAGTAAAAAGTCAGCTTACAGTTATTGTAAATGCAGTTAAAGAGTAGAGCAAAATATGGATAATGTATCTGCAAAAGTGCCGCCTCACAGTTTAGAGGCGGAGCAGGCTGTTATTGCATCTATATTAATAGATAATAATGCAGCAGAAGAAATCATTAACAACTTAAATGCAGATGATTTTTATCAGCCTGCACACAAGGTTATATTAGGAGCATTACATAACCTGAATAAAAAGGGGCAGGCGCTTGATTTAGTTACACTTTTCAGCCAGTTAACAGATGAAAATAATATTGAAAAGGCTGGCGGTATAGAATATATTTCTGAACTTGTAAATACTGTGCCTAATGCTGCAAATGCAGATAAGTATATTGATATATTAAAAGAAAAGGCAGCATTAAGAAGTCTTATTAGTGCAGGAAGTCAGATTTCAAGTCTTGGTTATGAAGTTTCAGAAGATGTGGAAATTTTAATTGATAAAGCACAGGATATTACATCTAATTTAGGTGATGCTGCAAATCTTAGAAGGTTTGTAGAGCCTATCAGCCATGTTTTAGAAAGACATCAAGAGCAGTTAAATAAAATACAGCAGGAAAACCAGTCAGGTAATAAGGATATAACAGGCGTACCTTCAGGGTTTGAGGCACTTGATAAAATAACAAACGGTTTCCAAAAATCAGACCTTATTGTTACAGCAGGCAGGCCTGGTATGGGTAAAACTGCTTTCGGGTTAAGTGTGCTTTTAAATGCCGCTCAGGCTGGCAAAACATGTGCTTTTTTCTCCCTTGAAATGAGTTCAGAATCACTTGTAAAAAGGCTTATTTCTGCAATTGCTCATATTGGGCAGAAAACTTTAAGAACAGGTAATTTTACAAGCGATGAAATAGAAAGGTATATAGAGGCTAATAATATTTTAGAAAAACTGCCTATTTATCTTGATGATACACCTGCTGTAACAGTAAACCAAATCAAATCAAAATGCAGAAAACTTTATAATGCAGGCACACTTGATATTATATTTGTAGATTATTTACAGATTATGGGCTATGGGAAAAATCTGCAAAACAGGGAGCAGCAGATTTCAGAAATATCACGTTCATTAAAAGGCATGGCAAAAGAGTTTAATGTGCCTGTGATTGCTCTTGCTCAGGTAAACAGGAATGTTGAAAAATCAGATAATAAACGTCCAAGACTTTCTGATTTAAGGGAGTCTGGCGCAATAGAGCAGGATGCTGATATTATTATGTTTTTATACAGAGATAAGGTATATAACCCAGATACAGCATATAAAAATGTGGCAGAAATCATCATAGAAAAACACAGAAATGGTGAGCAGGGCACAGCTTATGTGGAATTTAATGCAGCCTATACTCATTTTGATAAGGATGTAAAAGTTGACCAGAAAGAAATGGAGGCGCTGGCACGTTCTACAATTAAAAAAGTAAAAACAGGTACAGGCAGAAAAGGCAGCAGCAGTAAAGTTTCTGAAGACGGCGAAGTGTTAGAATAGATATAAATTATTATTTATTCCATAAGTTCTAAATAAATTATGGAATAATTTACTATTAAAATATTTTTTGCTAAATAATTTAATTTATTGCAGCTGTCGTACAGCTTAAGTATAAGAATATTTTTTATTTTATTTCTTTGCTCAAGCTTCATATACTTATTAAATTTTCTTATAAAACAATATAATTTTATAAAAGCATATTGAACTATGCATTTATAAAAAACCATCTGTTTTGGTCATATAAAAATTTTTAAACCGTTTAAAAAGCAGTCTATATTTAAGTATTTTTTAAGTAAAGAATTTTATACTGGCTGTAAATGGAATAGTTTAAGATTTTTAGCCTGACTGCACATGTTATAAATAACTAATAAATTGATTTTCAATAAATTATATTATTAAGTGCGTAAGTAAAAAGATTTATAGATTTAAAATATAAAATTATAAAATTTGTAATTTATTTACAGGCTCTAATTTGTGCATGTATTTTTTGTATAAATATATTTTTATTATTTAAAATAAAAAGAAATAATATACCCATATTGAATTAGAATATGATAAGATTTTTTACTGTTTCCTGAATGATTAAATCTTGATTACAAATAATTTATATCATTCAGGGGAAGAATATTAAAAAGAATTATACTTTTATAGTTGTATTAATATACTACCATGCATAATATATGCCTGCGATACCTTCTTTATTTCCTGCCAGTGTAAGTTCATTAAAAACTCCATTCCATTTAGTTATTGCAAAGCCATACATAGAAAGTGTTTTATTATTATATCCGCTTGATGTAATAAAACTGTTATTCATGGCTGCATAAGAATAAGCTTCATCTATAACTGATGCAAGGTTAAAGCCATTACGATTAAAACCTTCACTTCCTTCTGGATAGTTAAATTCTTCTATATTATATCTTGTATCGTTAGTAACGCCTCTGCCAGTTAATAAAATCATTTTTGTAAAATCTAAAAAAAGCTCATTAAAATTCATACCGGTTGCTTCTTCTACTGCCTTTATACCGTTATATTGAGATGTATATATTTTTTTTATAAAACCATCACCAAATCTAATTTGTAGATATCTGGCAAAAAGGTATTCTAAACCATAATCAATAGTAGAATTTGATATTAATGATATACCTTGATTGCTCTGGAAGTAATAAGCAAGATAAATATGATGGGGCGCAGTATAACCGCCATAATATTCTGCAAGCATTGAAAGACCTTCTGTTATCCAGCTATTTACAATTGGATTTAAACCAAGTCTGTTTCTAACATCAAACATAACCATGTGTTGAAATTCATGGATAAAGGTTGCTAAAATATCTGTTTTATAAATATCCCATTTACCGTTAATAAAAAAATTATAGTTTATATAAAGTACATCTGATTCGTTAGTTCTTTCACTAGATGAAAATTTATTTATAACATCCTGTTCGCTGTATTTATCTGCTAAGTAGAAAAAACCAAAAAGTTGAGCTTGTAAGTTAGTAATAACAAATGAAACTTTACCATTGCCGTCTGTATCTTCTTCTTCTCCATAATACTGATGTATTAATAAATAGTCTTTATCAAATGCTGCTTTTATTTCCTCTATCTGCTCAACTGTTAGATTATCTAAACCGTCCTGAAGGAAAAAATATGCATATTCAGATTCTGCGACACATGTTGCATTAATTACTGTAAATGTTTTAGAATAAACATCTAAAATATTTATGTTTTCCCACTTTGTGCCTATTGTTACAACACTTGGTGCTGTTTTACTAAGTGATAAGCTGTTTTTTTTGATAGTTTCTATTTTATTATTATATGCATATTCTGCTATACTATTATTTATATTATTAAGTATATCTTTTGAATTCTGCTGCATGATATTTGCTTTTGATAAAACAGTATTATTTTTATACGGTATAGTCTGCTGGCTGCTTTCTCTTGTGTCTGATATACTGTAACTATTTGTTAAATTAAAGTTTTCATTAACAGGTGATTGTGCATAATATATAAGAGTATGCAGCGTTTTATTTGTATCATAGTTTAATGTATTACTTCCTTCAGTAAGTGCATTTTCACTGGCTAATAAGGTTGTATAGTTTACATTTTCATTTTTATTACTTTCTACATCAGCTGCACAGCCTGCAATGATTAATAAAAATAGAAATATATATATTTTACTCATTTAAGACTCCATAACATAATAATATAATATACTAATTTAAAAAATAAATAAACATAAAAAAACCTCCTTAATAAAGGAGGTTTAGAGGTTTGTATGTTGAATATATTAATAAGCTATACCGCTTCTAGAATTTGCCATTTCCATAAGTTTTGCAATCCTGTCATCTATTGGTGGGTGAGTAGAAAATAAACTCATCATTTTCTGTCCTGTAAATGGGCTTTCTATAAACATGTGAGCTGTTTCAGGTTTCGCCTCTACCATAGGGTGCATTTCTATTCCGTATGCAATTTTATGTAAAGCAGATGCAAGAGCGCGAGGATTGCCGCAAAACTGAGCACCGCGCTGGTCTGCAATATATTCTCTTGAGCGAGAAACTGCCATTTGAATAATTGTTGCAGCTATTGGTGCAAGGATAATCATAGCGATTGAGCCAATCATACCAAGTGGATTGCCGCCTTCTTCATCATCACTGCTGCCGCCGCCTAAAATCATTGACCACTGGAATACATTTACAATAGTCATAATAGAGCCAGCCATCATAGCCACAATTGTGCCGATTAAAATATCTTTACCATAAATATGCGCAAGCTCATGGCCTATAACACCAGCAAGCTCATCATCATCAAGCATATTCATTAATGTATTAGTTACTGCAACTGCTGCATGGTTTTTATTTCTTCCTGTTGCAAAAGCGTTAGGTGAACCATTCATAATAATATATACTTTTGGCATAGGCAGTTGTGCTCGTGTAGCAAGGTTTCTAACAATATTATATAATCTTGGGTTAGAAGCCTCTGTTACTTCTTCTGCATGATACATTTTTAAAACTACTTTATCGCTGAACCAGTATGAAAAAAAGTTCATCCCTACTGAAAATACAAGAGCGATAATCATACCTGTTGTACCGCCTATTAAATTACCAATAAAAACTAATAAAACAGTCATTAAAGTAATTAAAAATACTGTTTTCAATGTGTTTGCTGTTGTCATTTTTCTCCCTTTTATACGTATTGATATTATTTAAGTGCACAGCACTTTATTTATAGTTACAAATATATTGATTAAAACTTTATATGCAAGTATATTTGACACTCTATCCATAATTTTTACAAAAATGTAAAATTATGATATAATCAACAATTACTGCTTATAAATAATAATTGGGTCAGTTATTTTTTCAAGCGGAGAATTTTTGATAATATAATCAGTATAAGCCTGTTTATCTGTCGTGTTTATTTTAACAGCAGAAATAACATTTTTATTTATTATTTCTTCATTTTGGTATATGTAAGAAGAAAGCACAACTTTATATATTTTATTATCATCAATATCTACATATTCAGAGCCGCTTAATATTTTATTTTCAGTTAAAATATTATTATCTGCATCGTATTTAAATTCTGCTCCATAAAGACATGGAAAAGAGTTTACATCATTTAAATTAATAAAATTATATACAGTAGATTGAATAAACTCTTTTAAAGCACTGCCTTTAAGCTCTATAACATATAAATCATTTGCATAAGGAGCAGCCTGGTTAAGCATTCCATAAGTAATACTGCCTTTTGGCAGGTTTATTCTTAACGCGCCTGTATTAATTATGGCTAAATCTACTGCATAATTTTGATTTGCAGCAGCCACATATAATGCTTTTGAAAAAACTGTGCCAAGTGATGACGCATAATGGTCATCATAAGAATAGGCAGGGTTGACTTTTAATGTATATAAATCATCAAGAGTTTCTCCAACTACTTTATTTATATCAAGAGCAATACTACTGTATATATTTTCAATTTCTGTGGCAGCTGCTGCGTTTTCGTTAATTAAAAGTACATTTTTACTGCCTGATATTTTATTATTTAATGTATCATTATCAAGTGGATTAATAAGCATTTTAGGTGATGCACTTATTAATGAGGCATCTCCTTCCTGATTAAATGAAAGATTAATATTTCCTAAAATTAACCCCTGATAACCTGCTGTTACAATATATGTAGAAGTGTTATCTGGCTTAAATGGATAATTTTTTTCATAAGATAATACACCAATATCTGAAAAATCGCCTTGTATAGTGTGAGAATGACCGCCAATAATTAAATCAATATCTGGGTATAATAAAGCAAGTTTTTTATCTTCTTCAAATCCTAAATGGGTAACAGCAATAATTTTATTTATGCCACGAGCTTTAATTTCTGATATAATTTTGCCGGCAGTTTCAAACGGGTCTGATACTTTCATGCCAGTAATATTATTAAAGCCTGATTCTGCTGTTGTAACTCCAAAATATGCAATAGATTGATTACCATACTGTTTTATAATGTATGGTTTAATACTGTTTTGGATAGTTTCGTTATCAAAAGTAACGTTTGCAAGAACAATATCAAAGCTGCAGTTATCATGATTAGCATTAATATAATCAAAAAATAAGTTTAATATACCTGTATCAGTTTCGTATAATTCATGGTTGCCTAATGTAATAATATCAGGGGAGGACATACAAAGCATATCAAAATCGTATTTTCCATTAGTATATGTAAAAAGAGGATATCCCTGCTGGAACATATCTCCTGCAAAAATTACTTCTGTATATGCAGGCTTATCTGAATTAGATAATGCCTCAATAAATCTTGGATAGCCGCCAGCTTTGGCAGAAACACTTTCATTATCAATAGTTAATGGCATATTAAATGTTTCTGCTGAATGAATATCATTAAAATGATATATATTTAATGATAAATTATTATCTATATTATTATCTGCCTTATTACTGCATGCAGAAATAATAATCATTAAAGGTATAATAATAAACTTCTTCATATTTATCAGCCAAATAATTTTCCCTTTTCTAATTTAAAGCCTGTAAGAAAGCTTTTTGTATCCATTCTTTTTTTACCTTCTATCTGCAGTTCAAATATTTTTAACGCATTTTTACCGCATGCAATAGTAAAGCTTTCTTTATCTATATCTATTATAGTGCCTGGATTAGATGAATGATTTATTTCCACCACATCGTTTTTAAAAATTTTTACTTTTTTATTATCAAGTAATGTATAACTTGCTGGCCATGGAGTAAATGCGCGTATCATTCTTTCAATATTTACTGCATCATCTGCCCAGTTAATAAGCCCCATTTCTTTATTCATCATAGGTGCTTTTGTTGCAAGGCTGTCGTCCTGCTTAACTGGTGTAATATTTTCAAACTCATTTAATGTTTTAATAAGCAGTTCTGCGCCAGTTATGGCAAGTTCATCTGCAAGCTCTTCTGCATTTTTTTTCAGTATTAAAGTTTTATCAGTCAAAAGAATATCGCCAGTATCCATACCGGCATCCATAAGCATAGTATCAACCCCTGTTTCTTCTTCACCATTCATAATTGCCCAGTTTACAGGGGCAGGGCCTCTGTATTTTGGCAGCAGTGAAAAATGCACATTAACAGGTGCTTTTTTTGGAATATCTAAAATATCCTGCGGTAAAATTTTACCGTAAGCCACAACTGCAAAAAAATCTGGTGAGATACTTTTAAGTTTTTCCATAACTTCAGTATTATTTTTGATTTTTTCAGGTTGATAGACGTTTAAGCCAGCGCTTAGGGCATACTCTTTTACAGGAGGAAACTGCACAGCCTGACCTCTGCCTTTTGGCTTATCAGGCTGAGTAATAACTAATGGAATATCAAATCCATTTTCAACTAATGCTTTTAATGACGGAACAGCTATTTCTGGTGTTCCCATAAATACTATTTTTTTCATAAAACTAATTATATATTAAGAAAATAATTTAGCAAGAAAAATTTATATAAAAATAAATATATTAAAAAAATAAAAAAAACTTGATATTAGCATAAATTTTATGTTTAATATAAATACATAATAAAAAAAGGATAAAAATATGTCTATAATAAATAAACTGCGTTTAAATGCATCAAAAACTAATAAATCTATTATATTTCCAGACGGAAATGATGAAAGGACTATTAAAGCAGCTAACGAGCTTTTATCAAATAAACTTTGCAGTGTATCACTGATTGGGGACAGGGAATATATTTTAAAAGAATATTCTAAACTGAACCCTGAACATGATTTACAGGTTATAGATATTAATGACACACCGTATTTAGAAAAGCTGGCTTTTCATTATTATGAAAAACGGAAATCAAAAGGGGAAACTATGGATTCAGCTTTGCAGGCTGTTAAACGTCCCTGCTATTTTGGAGCAGCTGCTGTTGATAATGGTCTTTTTGACGGCTGTGTTGCTGGCTCTATTTCATCCAGCGCAGAAGTTTTACGGGGAGCATTAAGAGGCATAGGCATGAAAAAAGGTATGTCTAAAATATCATCTTTTATTATTTTAGAAACACCTGTTAAAGAATATGGCTCAAATGGTACATTTTTTATGGCTGATATTGCAATTAACCCATATCCAGATAGCGAAGTTTTAGCAGATATTGCTGTTTCAACAGCAGACTCTTACAGGCTTTTAATGGAAGATGAGCCAAAAGTTGCACTTCTTTCTTTTTCTACTGCTGGCAGTGCAGAGGGGGAAAGTATTGATAAAGTAAGGCAGGCATTAAAGATTGTAAAAGAAAACCGCCCTGATATATTAATTGACGGAGAACTGCAGTTTGATGCAGCCTTAATAAAAGAGATAGGCAAAAGAAAAGCTCCTGAAAGCATGGTGGCAGGTCAGGCAAACGTTTTTATTTTCCCAAACCTTGATGCAGGTAATATCGGTTATAAAATTACAGAAAGAATGTGCATAGGTGCAACAGCTACAGGTCCTATTTTGCAGGGGCTTGCAAAACCTATGAATGATTTATCAAGAGGCTGCTCTTACATGGATATTGTAAATACTGCTCTTGTAACAATATTTCAATCAGAGAATAAATAGATGACAGCAATATTTTTACTTCTTTTATTAGGAATTATAGTTGGTATACTAGGTGCAATTTTAGGAATAGGTGGTGGTATTATTATGGTGCCTGTTCTTACATTTTTATTTGATATGCCTATTCACAACGCTATTGCTATTTCACTTGTGGTAATTACTGCAAACAGTATGTCCACATCAGCTGTATATTTAAAAACAGGAACTGCAAATTTAAATTTAGGTATTGCCCTTTCTACTGCATCAGTTGCAGGTGCTTTAATAGGCAGTAAAACAGCAGTTCATCTGCCGCAAAGTATTGTTATGATAATACTTGGTGTTATACAGCTTATAATGGCGTATTTAACATACATAAAAATGAAAAAAGGCTCAAAAGCTCACAGTAATATTCCATTAAAAGAGAAAACATTTTTTTATGGAGAATATAAAGATAAGGCAACAGGCGAAGTTGTGCGCTATAACCCTGTAAAAACTGGATATAATTTTTTATTTAGTGCATTTTCAGGTATTTTTTCAGGATTAAGCGGAGCAGGCGGCGGCGCCATGATTATACCTGGTATGAATTTAATATCAGATGTACCAATAAAGGCAGCAACAGCTACAAGTTCATTTATAATAGGGTTTACAGCAGCTGCTGGAAGTATCGTATATATGCAGGCAGGGTATGTTGATGTAAAGGTTGTATGTTCCATTATTTTAGGCATATATGCAGGCACAACAATAAGTATGCGTTATTTTTCAAAAATAACTGATAAAAAAGTATCATATCTTTTGATTGGACTGCTTTTGATTGTAGCTTTTCAAATGCTTTATGAAGGAGTGATTTCCCTTGACTGAGATAAGAAATATTGTAGCACTTTGTATGAAATATATGTTTTATTTTATACTTTTTATGATAGTGCTGTCATTTTGTGTAAACATATTTGAATATTTTAATATACATTTTGTATCTGTAAAGAGCCAGCAGCTGTTTTTTATATCTGCTTTACTTGTGTGTATTTCACCATTTATATGGGCAATTCTTTTTACACTTGGTTATTTATTTAAAAAGGCGTATAAAGCAGCACTGCTTGGAATTATATTAATAATACTGCTTATTGTATCATTTTTATTGAAAAATATTTCATAATTTTATTTTTTTGATTTATTTGCAACCATTTTTGATATAGTGGCTTTATCCTGCTCTTTCATCATAATAATATTAACACCTGCTTCTTCGTTATTGCGCCAGATAATTTTGCCAATAAAAGAGCTGAAAGCAGGAGTTTCTGGCAGAGTTTTAAAGTTCATACATTTTAAACATTCTCTGTCTTCAAGGGCATGTTTAGTTCTAAACTCTAAAATATTACCTTTTTTAAGTATATCATTATGGCGCACGGTCATTGAAGTTGTAGACATACTTACAACATCAATAGTAAAACATTGACCATAATCAAGAGTTTCTGTTTTATCATCATAAGATATCAGAGGAAGAACGCACATTTTAGTTTTTAATGGAATGTGCCCAGTGTGTTTTGCTCCGAAATTAAATAAGCCTTTAAACAATGGCGGTAATCTCCTTTTATGTGTATCTTGAATATATAGCATAAGTTTTTTAATTTGTAATCATAAAATTATAGAACATAATAAAAAAAGTAAGTAAGAATTAAGTAAAGTATTGATAATATAAGATTAATTGAAATGAGATTTTTTATATCTTTTCTCTACTCTATTGCAAGAAATAGAGTAGAGAGAGTGTTGATATTATTTATAACCGCCTGCTGCCTGTAAAAGACCTAATATATCATCAGAGCCTTCATTATAAGCTATTAAGTATGGAGATACGCCGTCGTTATTTCTTTTGTTAGGGTCAGCACCTGCTGTTAAGAGAAGTCTAACCATATCAGTATTTTTTAATTTAACTGCCCAGATAAGTGCAGTATCACCATTTTTATTAGATGCATTTGGGTCAGCCTTTGATTTAAGAAGTACTTCAACCATTGGAGAATCTGCAGAAGTAACTGCCACTATTAATGGGGTATTGCCAAGGTTGTTTCTTATATTTACATCAGCACCATTAGCAATTAAAGCCTGAGTTAAATACAGGTAGTTGTTAGCTACTGCTGTAAATAATGGAGTGTTGCCTGTATTTTTATCTTTTGCATTTGGGTTTGCGCCCATTTTTATGGCATTTACTGCACCGTCAGTATCGTTTCTTGCTGCTCTGTCAAATAATGCAATAGATGCATCATCAAAAGTTTTCATATTCTGCCCTAAAATTCTTTGCAGCTGTGCAAACCCGTTATCTTTGGCTAAATCAAAAGCATTTTTATCTTCTTTATTTTTTATCTGAATATCAGGATTATGCTTTAAAAGTTCTCTAACCATTGGAGTATCACCTGATAATGTGGCATTCATTAATGGAGTGTTGCCCATAGGGTCTTTTGCATTAATATCTGCCCCTGCTTTTATTAAATCACCGCTTATTTCTGTATTTCCCTGCTGCACTGTTACCATTAATGGAGTATAACCTTTTTTATTTTTTACATCAGGATTTAAACCTTTTGATAAAAGATTTTGCAGTGTATATTTATTATTTTCTGCAGCTGCTTTCATAACAGCACCATCGCCTTTATTATCCACTACTGCAGGGTTTGCTCCTTTTTTCATAAGATTTTCTACTGTTTTTGTATTACCTGTTCTTGCAGCTATTAAAAGAGGAGTTTCTCCATCACTATTTCTATCTTCTAATTTTGCTCCGTTATCAATGAGTAAATCTGTAACGTAAGTATTAGGTGAGGCAGCTGCATACATAAGCGGAGTATTACCACCATTATCTCTGTCGTTTACAGGAAGCCCCGCTTTTAAAAGCCTGTTTACTGTATCATAAAGCCCGTAATTTGATGCAATATGCAGGGCAGACTGGTTATTTTTATTTTTATGTTTTGCATTAATACCTTTATCAAGCAGCAGATTTGCAATATCTTCATCACCATTAGATATTGCAGCCATAAGAGCATTATCAAGAGTATCAGGATTCAGCTCATTTATATTTGCATTATTTTCAAGTAGTTTTAAAAGCCTGTCATACTGGCCGTTAGTAGCTGCTGTAATAAGCGGCCTGTCAAGCACTACAGCATTTTTATTGATTTTATTAAATGTTTTATCACCTTCAACTTTTACAGTGTTTTGTGGAGTCTGCTGGGAGGAATACATGTTTTGTGGCTGGTTTGCCATATCTAAATCATTTAATAATACAAGATGATTAAGTTCTTCTTTATTATAAAGGGCAGAGCCGTCTACAACAATCATTTTTGTAAAGCCTGTATTATTTTTTCCTGGCAGCAGTTCTTTTAAAACAAAAGCATCCTGCAGGTTAAAATTAGCAAGGTATGTTTTAACATCATCATGTGGCATTTCATAAACTCCGCCTTCTGCAAAGTCTATAATTATACCAAAATCTGTACCGTTTGAAGAAAGCGGCTTACTGCTGAATACATTCCAGCCATTTATATCATTATTTAAAATAACAGGAACAGAAGTTGAGCCAATTTTTTCAAATGTTAATGTAATATTTTTCTTATCCTGTGGAAGTCTGAAAAAAACAGGAAGGTTGGCATCTTTTTTATTTACTTTATAAAGAAAAGTTTTTTTATCATTATTTTTTTGGGTAGATGGGTCTTTAAAAATATTATTTTTATTAGCACAGCCAAAAGCTGTTAAAATAATTGTAAGTATAATTAATAGTCTGCGCATGCTTATAAACTCCTTACTTATAATATAAATACAGCAAAGCAATATATATGCCATTATATATAATTAATGTAATTTTAGTAAAATATTATATAAAATTCAAGAATTACTTGTATAAATTTATAAATTAATATACATTATAATATATAAGTATATTTTTGCGCGAAGATTATACTTATATAATTTGGTATATCCAGCTGAAGAACAGCAGGTAGAAGTGTTTGAGATATTGAATATTAGGAGCGAAATATGAGTATCGAAAAAATCGGGCTTAGAGCTTTAGTTACAACTGACCCACGTCCAAGGGATTATGTCAATAAAAATATTGCTGTTACAAAAGCACGTAAAGATTATATGCAGGAAAGTATTAAATTTTCCCAAATGGCAGTTAATAAAAGAATAGAAATGGAATCAGAAACAACTGCTGCTATAAACGGGCTTAATAAAAACGGACAAAGAACAGCAGAACCAAACCTTACATTTCATAAATCACTAAAAATAGGTAGTGCATATTCTGCAATGGCTCAGGCAGCCAGGAGATTTGATGTAACTGCATAATTATTTAAGGTTTAACTAATATCAGGTTATATGATATATAATATTTTACTTGCATTTATATTAAATATTATTATAATTAAATCAGTAATATAATTGCAGGGGGTTTGTAATATGAATATAACTATTGCGCAGAAAATATTTATATCTATTGCAGCTATTCTTTTATTTTCTTTTATTAATGGAGTATATGCAGTCTATACTGTAACAAAATCAGCAAATGCTGCAGATATTGTTGCAACCGATTTAGCAAATGCTAACACAGTAATGTCTCGTATTAATTTTAATAATATGTATCTTCAGTATACTATATTAGGGTATACAATGTCAGCTACTCAAGAAAGGTATGATACAATTAATAAATTAATTGGTGAACTTAAAGAAGATTTAGATATATACGAAAAATATGTAAAGAAACCTAGAACAAAGGAACATTCTCCAAGAACTGTAGCAGAATTTGCAGCTTATAAGCAGGATATGCTTGAATATCTGAGTATTGTTGAAAATAATACCACATTAATTAAAAATGTAAAACCAGTAGAAGACAGTTTTCATAAAAATACAGATAAAATGGTTGAAGAAGTCCAAAATGGTTTGAAAGCAGTTAATAATAATGAAGAATATATAAATGCAATCAGTGCTTTAAACAATATAAATACAATCACGTTAGGTGTTAAAAGTAATATTACAGAAATTATTCTTACTAGAAACCTTTCATTAATGAAAAATATTACATCAGTAGATGATGATTTAAAAAGAAATCTTGCATATCTGCAAACACTTGACAGTCCACGTGCTCTTGTTAATGCTGTAGATAATATTGAAAAAAGTTTTTCTGATGCCAATAAAAATATTGGCGAAATCATAAAAGAATATACAAAAATTGTAGATGTAGAAAAACAGCGTCTTGAATATGTAAAAATAGCTAGAGAAGATTGTACAAAATTTGGCGGTTATGTTACAAATGGTGTTGAACGCGCTGCCACTAATGTAAGTGATACACTGCATCAGGCAAATATTGTAATGATTATATTTTTTATAATAATGGTAGCAGTGGCAGTATTTGGAATAATTTATCTGCAAATGAGTGTTATTAGAGAATTAAGAAAATTTATAAAAAGTGTTGGTGATTTAACATCAGGTGAGGGTGATTTAACTGTCCGTATTCAAGCAGCCTATAAAGATGAACTTCATGAACTGGCAGAAAATTTTAATAAATTTATAGCCAACGTTCAGCAGATAGTTCAGGAAGTAAAAGAGGCGGCAGATGATGTGGCAAGTGGTAATAATCAGCTTGCAGCTACTATGGAAGAACTTGCTACAACATTTAATTCTCAAACAGAGCAGATTTCAAGTATAGTTAATGATATGCAGACAATAAGCCAGTCATCACAGGATTCATCTAAAAATCTTTCAGAAGTGCTTGATATTATGCATGAATCATCAGAGCAGACAAATCATGGGCAGGAACAGCTTGGTGTTGTAAAAAGCTCTATAATGGAAATCCATGAAAAAGCAGATAATCTTTCTAAAACAATTGATGAACTTGCTGAAAGCTCAAAACAGATTGGTGAGATATTAGTAGTTATTAATGATATAGCTAACCAAACAAACCTGCTGGCATTAAATGCAGCAATTGAGGCAGCCAGAGCAGGTGATGCAGGCAGAGGGTTTGCAGTAGTTGCTGATGAAGTTAGAAAACTTGCAGAGCGTACAACTAAAGCTACAAGTGAAATTGAAACAATTATTACTACACTGCAGCAGGAATCAGAAAAAGCATCAAAAGAAATGAGAGCATCAGGAGAGGCTGTCGTTCGTGGTGTAGAAGTTATTGAAGATACATCAAAATCTTTTGAGCATGTAGTAACAGGTGTTGATAAGGCAGTTAATAATACAAGCAGTGCCGTTATGGGTGTCAGCGAGCAAAACTGTCTTATTCAGGACATAGATGATAAAACTCAGGTTGTAGCATCTGGTGTAGAAGAAAGTAACTCTGCAGTATCTGAAGTAGCATTAACTGTAAGTCATTTACAGGAACGTGCAGAACAGCTTAAAAATATTGTAAAACAATTTAAATCATAGATTGATTACTAATTAATAATTATTATAAGCTGCATATTTAATAATATGCAGCTTTTTTTTATGACTTTATTTAAGATATAAACAGTAATATATTTTAATATGTGAAAATATTATAAGTATCTTTATATATGCAGTAGTAAATAAAAATTATGTAAAAATAAGCAGTAAAATATTAGATAATTATATTTAATACTTAATATAAATATTATATTAGTGAATAAATTTTGATGAAACAGGAAGTGTTTTTTCTATCTGCATAGCTTTACATGCATCAGTGTTATTCTGGCAGTATTTTTCAACCATATCTTTATACAGCTTTAAAGACATATTTAGTGGAGTAATTGTATATTTATTTTCTGATGTATCTTTAAATATATATTCAATATTATTATTATATTTTAAAGCAAAATTTAAAAGGTATGTACCTTTTCTAAAAAGCATATAGTTAAAAACTAGTGATGTATTGTCATTTAATTCATCTGTAACGGTAAGCCTTGTATTTTGTGCATTTATGATTATATTGTTTTCATCATACTCATCATTAAATGAAGTATAAAAATTATAAAATACAGGTATTCTTTCATAAAGAGAGTATGTGTCATTACTTGTTTTCAGGAAAAGTAAAATATATTTAAAGTAGCTGTTACTGTTTTTATTAAGACATGCAGTAATATGAAAATCTCTGCCGTTAATATTAAATTCAGTAATCTGCTGATTTGTTTTTTCATCAATAACATTAAGCTGTGTATGGTTATTTTCACATTTTATATCATCTAATTTTATGTCTGTAACCATATTATAAAATGGTTTACCATTAAAAGAAAGCAGGTTATATAAGGCCATTTTATTAATAAATTCATCAATATTAAAGTTTTTAAAATCAGTAAATTCTTTTGTATGGTTTTTAAATATGTTTTCAAGCAGAATATAATATGAGCCTTTACTAATGGTTTTTGTTTCCTGAATAATATATGCTAAATTTTTTGAATATACATTTTCTCTGCAAGTATAAAGAATATTATCTGCTGTATCAAGGCTCATTTCATTACTTATATTTATTAAATATTCATCATCACATGTTTGAATATTTTCAGGCATATTGATGCTTAAAATTTTTGCAGTATTAGGGTCTGTATTATCAAGGATATAATTAATAATATTTCTTGAAGTAATATCTATTACAAGATTTCTAGCATTTTTTTGAAGCAGTATATCAGCATAACCACTTTCTAAAACAGTGCCTGAAATTTTCTGCTGGCTGTATATATCTGAGCTTGATACTCCAAAGCATATGAAAGGCATAAATATAGTAAATATTAAAATAATTATAAATTTATTCATAATCGGTTTAATTTCCCTGCTTTGCTATTTTGTAGCCAATTCCAGATACTGTTTGTATAATAGATGGGTTTTTAGGATTTTTTTCTATTTTCTGTCTAAGGTTTTGTATATGCACATCTAAACTTCTGCTCCACCTGTAAAGCGTATTTTTTCCCCATAAATCTTCTATTATAGTATCCCGGTTTAATGTTTCCCCTGCATGTTTTGCAAAATAGATAAGCAGTTCAAACTCTTTAGGTGTCAGGTTAATGATTGTATCATCACTTGCAGTAACGTGGCGTTTTGAATAATCTATTTTCAGCCCCTGAAAGTTAATAATGCCAAAATCATCTGAATTTTCTGTTGCGGTAATATGTTTTTCTGCACGCCTTAAAACTGCTTTTATTCTTGCCATAAGCTCCATATTTTCAAAAGGTTTTGAAATGTAGTCATCAGCTCCGTATTCTAAACAGATTACTTTATCAGACACGCTGTCGTTGGCAGAAACCATAATAACAGGCACATCGCTTTCCTGCCTAATAAGTTTACAAAGCTGCTGGCCGTTAATATCAGGCAAGGATATATCTAAAAGAATTAAATCAAATTTACTGCTGCGGAATTTTTCTAACCCTTCCATACCAGTATTAGCAGAAACTACATCATATTTTTCTAATGTTAAAAACATATTAAGCAGTTCGCATATTTCTTTGTCATCATCTACTATTAAAACTGTTTTGTTGCTCATTCAAATATACCTTTATTATTACAGTTAGAAAGAAAATTCTGCATTTCATCTTCTTTTAATGGGTTAAGTCCTGCCTGCCTTAATACAGGATTTAGTTTTTCATTATAAGGCAAAGCAATATGATAATTTAATGTATAATATTTTAAAATAAAAGCATAAAAAGATTCCATATAGTTTGTTTCATCAACAGCATCTGCTATTTCTGCCAGTGTATTTTTATTAAATATTTCCTGAAATATATTATTTCCAAATGACTGCATATCATTTATATTTATAAGCAGCCTGCCGCCTTTTTGTAATCTTTTACAGTATATTTCTATTAAAGTAGTTAAATATACTACATTATTATAACAGTCTGTATTTAATAAAATACCGTCATAAAGGGCAGGTGGAGTCTGAGCCTTATATTTATTATCAATAATGTTTTGAACTTCAATCTGGCTGATAAATGTATCACCTGCAAAAACACTGTGCTTTGGTTCTTTTATATCAATATAATCTGCATCAATATTAATTGCAAAAGCATGAACTGCTTTGCCAGCAGTAATAAGCCCTTCGCGTATACTTTCATATACTGGGTTTCTAATAGTAAGGCCGCATGATATTTTTTGAATATTATAAAGACTGTCCTGCAGTGCATTTTTGATAACTGCTGCGCAGGTTTTTGGGGCAGTTACAGCATTAAATAATGTGGTAATGCTTCCAAGGAAACCGCCATAAGCATTAATCATAACAGTACTTACAACAATAATTAAATCATAATCATTTATATTTTTATTAACAAGCATAGGTGCTCTGCCTGCACTTGCACCAAAAAATAAATAGTCTTCAATATTACTGTGATTAAAAATTGTTTGATACTGCATATATTTTAAAGGAATATTATCAGATATAACAGCAATATTTTTACCACTGCAAATATTAAAAATATAGTCATAAACTTCTTCACTTATATCTGAACTTGCAATGAAAAGAATATTTTCACTTTTTTTGACTAAATCTTTGATATTTTCCGACATTAAAGGATTATTTTCAGCTGCATCAATAATACTTTGAATATCAATATTTATTGTTCTAACAGGCTCATCCGCCAATCTTAGACATTGTCCGTTTAAAATCATGATTTGTATCCCCAACATTAACATTATGCTCATCATGCTTAATATTTAAAGCCTGCATAATTTGTTTAATAAGTAAATCTTTATCACGGCTCTGTAATGCTTTCTTTATATCTATTTCATTATCAGAAAGCAGGCAAGGCCTGATTTTTCCATCAGCAGTGATACGCAGTTTATCACATTCTGAACAAAAATGTTTAGATATAGGGGTAATAATACCAATAATACCGCCATTATTAAGTTTATAATTAACTGCAGGTCCACTATTTATATCTTTTTCCATTTCCTGTGGTTCAAAAGCGGATAATCGTTCTAATATCTCACTGCCATACACAATATTATTTTCATTCCAGTTTTCTGAATTTCCAATAGGCATAAATTCAATAAATCTGCATATTATGTTATATTTTGCAGAAAGCTCTGCAAACTGAATAATTTCATCATCATTAAAATCTCTAATAATAACAGAATTAACTTTTATAGGTTTAAACCCTATCTCTGCAGCTTTTTTTATACCTGCAAGAATATCTTCAGTTTTATCAACACCAGTAATATACTTATTTCTTTCATGATTTAAGGAATCAAGGCTGATATTTAATCTTTTAACGCCTGCTTCATATAAATCATGTGCATACTTATTTAAAAGTGAGCCATTTGTAGTAAGCATAACTTCTTGAATATTATCAATTTTAGTAAGTTTATCTAAAAACTGGCATAAATCTTTCCTAATAAGTGGTTCACCGCCTGTTATACGTATTCTATTTACTCCGAGAGAGGCAAATACTTCACTGGCAAAAAGAATATCTTCATACCTTAAAATATCAGCACATTCCATCATTTCAAAATTATTATTAGGCATGCAGTATTTACAGCGGAAATTACATCTGTCTGTAACTGATATACGTAAATATCTAAGTCTTCTGCCGAATTTATCTTTTATTTCGTTATTCATATATAGCCACTTCTTTTATATTTTCAGGCTCTCTGCCAAAAACACGTGCAATAAATATACTTAGCTGATAAAGCAGTATTAAAGGGAAAGCCATAGCAAGCTGAGAAACAACATCAGGAGGTGTCAGCACAGCTGCTAAAACAAATATTATAACTATTGCATATCTTCTATATTTTATAAGCATATCATCATTAATGATGCCTATTTTTGCAAGCAGAAAAATAATTGCAGGAAGTTCAAAAACAATGCCAAAAGCAAGCACTAAATGCACAACAAAAGAAACATAACTTGCCATAGAAAGTGTTGCATTTACATTATAAGCAGGGTTCGCAGCAAAGCTTAAAAAGAATTTAAACCCAAAAGGAAATACTACAAAATAAGCAAAAGCAGCACCTAATAAAAATAATATAGATGCAAACAAAACAAACCCATAAATATATTTTCTTTCATGCATATAAAGCCCTGGGGCAATAAAAAGCCACAGCTGGTATAAAATAAACGGCATTGATACCATAAGGGCAGCAATAAATGATACTTTTACTTCAACAAAAAACATTTCAGTAACATCTATCATTGTCATAGTAGCATTTTCAGGCAGAGCTTTCAGTATTGGCATTTGTATAATACTTATAAGCCTTTCCCCTTGGGAGTAGCCTGCAATAAATAAAATAACAAGCACTACACTTATATATTTTAACCGTTTTGTAATCTCTGCTAAATGCTCTACAAGAGGATATTCCTGCTGCACCTGCTTAGATTTTTTATTAATATTTACATTGTTTGACACTTTAATTAACCTTTATTTTCTTCCGATTTTTTATCAGTATTGTTTAAGGAAGCAGATTCCAGTTTAGCTGGTTTTGCAGTTTCTTCACCGCTAAATTTTTCTTCCCACTGGCTTTTATACTGTTCAGAATATGTTTTTATTTTATCTTCCCCAGCATCACTATTTCTTCTGGTAGTTTTTAAGTTATTATCATCAACATTAACACTCTGCTTCATCTCATTAAAGGTACGTTTAAATTCCCCATAACCTTTACCAATAGATTTAGCCACATCTGGCAGTCTTTTTGGACCAACAACAAACAATATAACAAGGGCAATAACTGCTATTTCCCACATACTTAAACCAAACATAACTCACGCCTCATATTATATAAATATTGTTATACTATGCATTATTTATAAATAAATTTCAAGTAGAAATAAATAAGTGCAGCTTATTCTGTAAAATCTAAAAACGATTGCAACACATTAAGCAGTCGTTT
>DXAQ01000017.1 GCA_019116905.1 Candidatus Mucispirillum faecigallinarum
ATTTTAAATTATACTAATTTTTGCATAAAGTCAAGCTTTATTGATAATAAATTTCAATAAACACTAATATAGTCTTTTTTTATTTATATAATTATCAATAAATTATACATTATTTTATTTTTATATTAACTAAAATATAGACAAAATCAACAATGAGTTTTTATATAAAAAAGGGAGAAAGTTTCCCTTCTCCCGTTATAGAAATTTTATAAATTATTAAAAACTAAGAACTGCAACAAGACCTGCAACTACAGAATAGCCTTGAGCTTCGCCATTAGCGCCTGAAAAGTTATAAATAAGTGCTAACTCTGGAACAATTGAGAACCAGTCTGTTACAAAATACTGAGTATTTAAAAATGCACCTAAGTTTTGGTCAGTATTAGCATAATGAGATGCAAAGCTTGCACTGTAACCTATACCAATTTGAGAAACAAGTTTGCCGTCAAATGCTTTATAACCATAACCAATAGAACCACCTGCACTTAATACATCCTGAATATCAATAGTATATTTACCATTTGCCTGCTGGATAAGGCTTACTGGATTTAACATTGTTTTTGATATACCAGTTCTATAATCACCATAAGCATTTGATAAATACATATTTTGACCAAAATAACCTACATAATTAAAGAATGATTTACCTAATTCAGCATAACCGCCAAAACCTATGTAAAACATGTGAGCTGTTTTATCAAATGCATCTATATATGTTGATGCTGTTTCATTATGATACATATAAGCACCATAAGAACCAAAAAATTTAATATTAAAATTATCTTTAGCAATAGTATATGCAAGTTCTAATCTTGGAAGAAAGTTAAACATATATTTTGCTGAATCAATAGAATCTGCAACCATTACAGGAGCACCATTTGCATCAGTTACTCCATTACCATTTATATCAGTCATTTGATATGCATATCCAAAACTATCTTTATATGCTAAATCATCACCTGAACCAAAACCAATTTGTGGAATTATAATAGCTACTTCAAAACCTTTTACACCATAACGAAACTGCAGTCTTCTTTTATTGGCTACAGCACCATAGTCAATCATACACTGACCATCATTTGATAACTGTCCATAGTTATAAAAAGCAATGTTGTTATCTCTACCTGCTAAGAAGTAGTGGTCAGATTGACCATTAATATTATATTTCAGATAAAATTTCCTAACTGGGTCACCAAGACCAGCCTCTATTGTACCTGAAACATTTTGGTAGCTCATTGTTACACCAAAATTTGATGAACCTACAAATGCATAAGAGCCAAATGAATGTTGTCCATTACTTGTTTGTAACGCTGAAAAATATTCAATAGGCGTTGCATTGTTTGATGAATAAGTGTAGAAAGCATCTGCATAGATGTTACCATAAATACTGGCTTTAAAATCCCCCGATGTAAACTCAACTGCAAATGCTGGCACGGCACAAAGTGCAATTAACCATGTCAGTAATAACTTTCTCATGTTATCCTCCTAATAACCATATTTTAAAATATTGATGCACAATAATTTATATACACAATATAATTATTGTTGTCAATCTTAACTGCAATCTTTATGCCAAAATAAAAAAGAAAATAGTATTTTATAACATACTACTATTTATAAGGAAAAATCTTAATAAAAGATAATATAGGTTATATTAAATTTTTACAATATTGTAAAAAACTATGTTTGGTATTACATTTTTTTATTATATTCTAATCATTAATCAGCTTAATATATTATTCCAGGATATTTAAACATTCCATTACTGTTCACATCTACTTTAATACAGTTATTTCTCTGCCTGCTTTTTTCACTTTTTATATCTCCTGCTAAAATACCGCCCCTGTATATGCCTGCTTTAAATTTATTATCATCTTCTAATGATTTAAATATAATAATACCAGTTTTTTGAGGTGCCTGGCACGTTATATCTGCCTCTGTAACATTAAAAAGTGAGCAGTCTTTATTATACATTCCATACTGACCTTTTAAATGAGCATTCATCTCCTGTTTATTAGGAAATAATACCATATCTACTGGATATTTAGAGAAAAATTCTATTTCAATAATCAAATTATCTTTTTCATCTCTTGATAAATCAAAAGCCCATACCTGCCCTTTTCTTAATGTAAGCTCTTTTTCTGATAATGGTTTTGAATGTAAATCTTTTTTTATGGTATTATACATATCAATATTTTCTATGCCGCATGCATAGCTGTAAAAATGGTTTTTATCTTTTTTAATATATGTAGAAATACCACTGTGCAAAAGTAATGATGAATATAACAAAGTAATGTCAAGGTATGAACCCTGCCTGTTATTAAATGCATTTAATGGGTTTGGTGATGAATAATCTGATGAATTATCAATAATAAAACTTGAACGGATATATTTATATATTTCTAAAGCCTGACATGCTTTATCATCATCTAAACATGATGAAGTAATTTTACGTGTAAAATGCAGCAAATTAAAGTCATCAGTAATTAAATAATCATTTATATGAGGTGTTTTATTACTTTTTTTTACATAACTATTAACAATCAAATCAGAAGTATCTACATCTATAACAAACATATAAAGAAAGCCAATAAATAAAAATAAAGCTGTTGTTATATAAATACCAATTTTTAACATTATAAACCCTGTGATTTTTATGCTGCTACTCTATTACCATATAATTTTATGAAAAATCAATGAAATAATTTAATATTAAACTTGTTTTTTTATTTTATTTGGATTACAAATATATCTTATATTTTATTATGGAGGAGTAATGTCTAAAATTGCTGTTATAACAAAAAATTTTCCAAGACATTTTGATTTTGTAGTATCTCTTATGGAAACAGGTTTCTTATCTGGAGTAGCTATGGTTATTGATGAAGATAATACTGCAGTTAAAAATAATGAAACTTTAAATAATTACTATTTAAATTCAGAACATAAGTTTTTTGGAAATAAGTTTAATAATATATCAAGAATAAAAACTGTTACATTTAATGAAGAAAATATTGACAGCAATAAACTTTCTGATTTTATAAACAGTTTAAATGTTGACTTAACTATTATTTATGATGTAAATGGTATTAGTAATAATACATTATCACAAATCAAAAATGATATTTGGAAGCTTGCATTTGGATATATGCAGTATTATAAAGGATATTACTGTAATATTCATGCAGCATTGAATAATAAATCACAAAGTATATGTTCATCATTAATAGAGTTTAAAGATAATTCATATAACGGCAGAATAATTCATCAAACTCCTTCAATTTTTAGACAGGAAGATACAATTACTGATGCAGAATATAGAAGTCTTAGAAAAATGATGTTTGATATGGAAAAAATCATTGAATTATACAA
>DXAQ01000018.1 GCA_019116905.1 Candidatus Mucispirillum faecigallinarum
ATAATATAATCTATTATTTATCTTCTAATGGAATAGTTATAGTTACAAGTGTCCACTGGTTTAATTCTGATTGTATATCAATACTTCCTTTATGTGCTTTTATAATTCTTGATACAATAGAAAGTCCAAGCCCAGTGCCAGGATATTCTTTTTTTGCATTTGCACCTCTGTGAAATCTCTCAAAAAGTTTTGAAATATCTTCCTTAGTTACGCCAATACCATAATCTTTAATTGTAAGAATATATTTATCATTTTCTTTTCTGCCTTCTATTTCTATAATGCCATTTTCTTTTGAATATTTTATAGCATTAGATAATATATTTGATACAGCAATGGAAAATGTTTCGCCGTCTACAATTATTGTGCATGGCTCTATATTTTGTTTTATATTTAAGTTTTTATTGTTTATATCAATTTCACTTGTATATATTAAATCCTGCAGTAAAGAATCTATCTGTATAGGAATAGGGTGGTATTTATGCTGGTCATGCTCTAAACGGCTTAATGTAATAATATCATTAAACATATTTTTTAATACATTTACATTATGTTTTAATGCTGATGTAAATTTTTCACGCATATCAAACTGTTCTAATACTCGTTCATCGTTTAGTAATTCTGAATATGAAAGTATTTTTGTAAGAGGAGTGCGTATTTCATGAGCAACAGAATCAAGTAAATCTGATTTTAAATTATTTAAACTGTCCAGCTTTTCATTTTTTAGTTCAAGTTCTTTTACTAAATCAATATATTTTGATACTGCCTGCTGTAAATTGCTTCTTAATATTTCTTCATTATTTACAATCTGCATGCTCATTTGGTCAAAAGCAAGTGATAAGTTTTCTATTTCATCATTTGTTTTAATATTTGTTTCTTCTCTAACCCCCTGCCTCATAGCATCAGCTGCCTTTTGCAGCGTTCTTAAATGTCTGATTACAAGCATATACACAGCAAAACTTAAGCTTGCTGTTAGTATAATAAAACCAATAATTACAGCATAAGAAGTGATTTTATTACTGCTTGAAATAGATTCTTCCATTTCTTTTAATGGAAATTCTATGGAGATTAATCCTCGTACATCATCTATTCTATAATCCTGATTATCATGACAGGCAAGGCATGATTCATTTATGAAAAGCGGGGCAGCATATCTGTAAAATTTATTTTTATCTTTATCAATATAAACATCTGCATATTCCAGCAGATTATTATTTTCTATTTTTTTAAGTGCATCTTTTTCAAAAGTATTAGGGGCATTTTCAGGGTTTACAAGTTTGTCGCTTGTAATATGAAATTTAAAGGTAGCCATGTGGTTTGCATATTTTGCCAGCTCTTTTGTAACAACAGCAGGTACAGGGTCAACCGCATCTCTATTATCTGCTACCCACTGCCTTGTAACAACTATCATTTGGTAGATTGCCTGAGCACGAATATGTGCCTGCTCTCTCACTGTTTCCTGCTGATTTTGCCAAAGTAGAGTAACAGCAGGTATAGAAACCAGCAATACAACAATACAAATTATTAATATAATTTTAATCATTAACCGCATAGTTTACTTATACCTTATATTTCTTTATTTTTCAATATATTAATGAGATTTAAAATAAAGAGTAGGTCTTTTTTTATTATCAGGGCAGTGTGATATACATTCTCCGCAGTTATTACATGCAGAAGAAAGGTTATCATTTTTTGGGTCAAGTACCATAGGGCATACCTGCACGCATTTTTGGCATTGAGAACAGTCCCCTGAATATTCTACATGCATAGAATATTTTGTCTGCATAAGGCTTAAACATGTGCCAGTAGGGCAAACGTATCTGCACCAGATTCTATATCCAAAGAAAAATTCTATAATTACAAGCACAGGAAGAAGTATGAATTCCGCTGTAATATATGCATATTTTATTAAAAGCACTGCCTGAGAACTCATAATAGAAGGTGGCGAGATTAAATACATTAAAGGAATCCCTAATATACCAACAATTATAAGACCAATTATAAATACTGCAAGCCGTGAAATATTTGCTCTGCGTTTAATAGCAGAATTATATTTTGGTTTTAGTGGTTTCATTTTTAATTTTTTTCTTAATTTTTCAAACCCGTCAAGCATAAGATAATATGGGCATGCCCAGCTGCACCATACTCTGCCAAAAAATATAACTATTAATGCAGGTATTGCAACTGATGCAAGCATAATAGGGCGCACGCTGTGAGATATAAAAAGTGCCTGTAATACTGCCACAGGGTCAGAAATAGAAAGTCCGCCTGCATCAAGAGAAATATATGTGCCTTTAATAAAGTATATTTCTAAAAGGTTTAAAACTGGCACTATAAATAAAGGGGCTAAAAAAATAAACTGTATAACTTTTCTTATTTTCTGCATACTATTTACCAAGCCTTTTTAAATAATTAAAATATCCTGCTGTTTCTTCATCAGGCATATTTTTTGGTATAACAGCAATAGCTTTAACTGGTTTAATAGGACACCTTTCCACACATAAACCGCAGCCTGTACATTTTTCTGTAATAGTTGGAATAATACCGTCTTTTAAGTAAATTGCTTCTTCTTTTAAAGGGCAAGTATTTAGGCATGAATTACATAATGCCATTGTGCCGTCAGGCTCTATTTCTCCAGATTCTACTTTTGCATAAAGATAATTCATACATGTATCTTCATTAATTCTTGCAAACCCAATAGATACCTGCTGCATTTCAACTGTTGTGCTGTCAATAGCACCTGTTGGGCAGACGCTTGTGCATTTCATACAAAGCTGACAGCCTGCAACTTCTGCATATATATAAGGAGTACCAATTTCTCCATTTTTTGTAGCAGAAGAACGTCTTAATACTCTATAAGGGCAGGCTTCTACACATCTTGCACACCTGACACAAAGTTTCATAAATTCTTTTTCATCAACAGAGCCAGGCGGACGCATACGGTTAATTTGGAAAGAGCTTTTTACAGGAAAGTTATTTAGTGTATTCTTTATATTTTCCCAAATACTCATTGAAGGCGTTTCCTTGTAAAAGGTTTAGTAATATCAAAATCAGGAACTTCTCCGCCAGCTAACACTTTTTCTACTTCCTCACCAAAATGGAATGCAAAGTGAGCTAAATCAATAATGAAATCGTGGCTTTTAAAATCCTGCTCAATATCTTCGATTGCTTTATTATTTTCTGCTTCAATAGTGATAACTAATTTTCCGTTATCTTTATCTTCTTGATGAGTTTCTATATTATCATATTTTTTTAATAATTTTAAAACTTCATCATATTTTTTTTCATCAAAATATAATACGCTTGCTGCAATAATCATATATCACCAAATAAAATAGTAAGCCCTGCTAAATAAGGGTATTTAGCAGGGTATGGGTGTAATATGGGTGTATTAGCTGAATGTTGGGTTGTCCAGCTCTGCTTTTGTAACAACGTACCTGTCATCAACTTTTTCAGGTCCGCTAACTTTTTCTATTTTTACAGCAGATACTTTATAATCTGGTTCACCAGAAGTAGCATCTACTACATCACTGCATACAAAGTTAACCATACGGCTGCCTTTTTGGTCATGCATTGGCACAAAACATACACCTTCTAATGTCATATTAACTATTCTTACAGGCAGTATATTTTCGCCACGAATACTTGATACTTTAACCATATCACCTTGTGAAAGCCCTAATTTTTTTGCATCGTTTACATGTATTTCAATGTATGAGTTAGGGTGAGCCTGTGCAGTTTCTGGAATACGCATAGTCATTGTGCCAGTATGCCACTGCTCAATTACACGGCCTGTTGTCATTAAGAATGGATATTCTTTTGAAATTTTTTCACTAGCTTTTGGTTCAGCATCACGCATAAATACGTTTATTTTACCATCAGGTCTGCCATAAAAATACATATCAGCATCGGCAGGGATTTTATAACCGTATTTTGCAGGGTTATCAAAAATAGGGTCTATACCTCTAACATATCTTTTTGGAGTACCTGGGTGGTTTTCGTCAGGGCAAGGCCACTGCACGCCTGTTGTAGATTCTTTAAGCCTTTTATATGTAGCACCAGCAAGAGTTTTTTCTGTATTAGCTGTGCAGCCTGTATAATCGTTCCATGCCATTTCTGCCATTTTAACAATATCTTCTTCATTACTCCATGCAATATATTTTTCAAGCCCCATTCTTTTTGCTATCTGGCATGCAATCCAAAGGTCTGGTTTTGTGCCTTCTGGTGCTTCTACTGCTTTTTGTGTTAAGAAACTTCTTCTTTCAGAGCAGCCGTATACGCCGCCTTTTTCATATAAAAATGCAGCAGGTAATACAACTGATGCAAGCTGAGCAGTTCTTGTTGGGAAAATATCTACTACAACAGTAAATGCATTTCTAATATTTGGTATATATTTATTTAAGTTTGGTAAAGTCTGTGCTGGGTTGGTAGTAGAAATAATTATAGCTTTTACCGGTTTATCTTTTTCATTTTCCCCGCCTAAGCTGGCAAAAAGTTTAACAGCAGGAAACCCTGGTTTTGGGTTAATTGCTTTGCTTGGGTTTATGCTGTGTTCTGCTACTTTCCAGTAAGATTCAACATGTTTTCTCCATGGTTCAAGGGCAACAGGTTTACAACCTGGTAAAAGGTGAGAAAGTGAGCCTGTTTCTCTAACACCGCCGCAGGCATTAGGCTGGCCTGTAAGTGAGAAAGAATCTGCACCAGGTTTACCAAAATTACCAGTAATAACATGAAGATTGTGAATTAAGTTATTTGCCCATACACCATTTGAACGCTGGTTTAAACCCATGCACCAAAGGGACATTGTAGCGCCGCTTTTAGCAAACCATTCTGCAGCCTGTTTAATAGAGGCAGCAGGGCAGCCTGTAACTTTTTCAACATATTCTGGAGTATATTTATCAATAAATTTAATATAATCATCAAAAGTAGCAGCAGTAGAGCCATCACCTGATGTAAATCTTGCATGTTTTGCAATAAATTCTTTATCATGCCAGTTATTTTTAATAATTTCTCTAGCCATACCGTTAAATATTGCTAAATCTGTACCAGGAAGTGAAGGCATCCATAAATCTGCAATTTTAGAAGTCTGTGTTTTTCTTGGCTCGCATACAATAATTTTTACATCAGGATTATCTTTTTTATATCTTGAAATCCTTCTAAAAAGAATAGGGTGAGCCTCAGAAGTATTTGACCCTGTTAAAAAGATACATTTTGCTTTTTCAATATCTTCATAAGCACCAGCAGGTTCATCAGAGCCTAATGATGAAAGATAACCAGCAACTGCTGATGCCATACATAACCTAGGGTTACCGTCCATCATATTAGAGCCAAAACCGCCTTTCCATATTTTATTATATGTATAGCTTTCTTCTGTTGTACATTGGCCTGAACCGTAATATGCAACTGAATCATAACCGTATTTTTTATGAAATTCTTTAAATTTTGATTCTATTAAATTAAGAGCTTCATCCCATGAAGCAGGTTCAAGCTTGCCATTTTTCCTAATAAGTGGAGTAGTAAGCCTGTCTGGATGGTATGCAACTTTCCAAATATTCATACCTTTAATACATAAAAAGCCTTTTGTATTAGTTTTAGAATCTACATTACCTTTTATAGCTACCATTTTGCCGTTTTTAACACCAACATATAAGCTGCATCCTGTACCACACATACGGCAAACGCCTCTAACCCATTTATCAACTTCCTGAGTAGCAACCTGCTGACCTGTAACTTCTGCCTGTGCAGGTTTTGCAGTTTCCTGAACCTGCTCTTTTTTCTTACAGCTTAAAGATATACCAGCTGCTGCTGCCGCACTGGCTGCCAGAGTAGTTTTTATTAATTTTCTTCTTGAAATATCCATATTAAAAGCCCCCTTTATTTAGTATGAACAGGTTTATCTTCTGCAGTAACAGTAAAATCATGAACTTTATGGCATGATGAGCATATAAGCCCATTATCACCGATTTCTACTTTTCTATTAATAACAGTTGTTTCCTGAGGATGACATGATAAGCATGTATTAACACTTGAATCTGGTTTAAATGTAGATTCATCGCCATGGCATGTAACACATTTAACGCTGTTTAACCCATGCATAGAGTTTGACCACTGCTCGTATGCTGCTGGGTCAGCAGGAACTTCTTCTGTGCTGCCTGGAGCATGACATACTACGCAGTCTTTTCCTTCCATAGGCATTGGATGCTCTGCTGCCTCCTGCTGTGCATATACAGCAGTAAATATTAATGAAAATAAAAATGTTAGAAATATGATATGTTTTTTCATACATTCCTCCAAATAGTTTGCTTACATTTATACTATATCATATTATATGAAAATATGTTGTTAAGTTTGTCATTATGGAGAAAAATTATGTAAAGATAAATCTTTACAATTTTTACATCACTTTTGCAACACATTTACTTTATTGCATGTATTCTATACTTATAAAATAATATCTTATGAGGAGGATGTTATGAAAAAAACTCTTAAATATTCAGTGATGACTTTCGTTACTGCATTATTATTTGTATTTGTATCTGCATGTAATAATACTAATGCAAATACTCAGGCTGCTGCAAATAATAATGATGTAGTAAAAGCAAGTTATGACAGAAGTGCTGTTGAGGCTACAAAAGCTGATTTTACACTTGCTCAAAGCAAAGTAAAAGAAAAGTCTGGCACAGACAAAGAAACTTGTTTTTCATGCCACACAGGTGTTAGTGAACTTCATACAAGAGGTGTTCACAAAGATTTAGACTGTACAAACTGCCACTTTGATATTACTAAGGAGCACACAGAAAATCCAACACCAGAAAACAGACCAAAAGTTAATATGAATTGGGAAGCATGCGGTCAATGCCACGATAACCAAATGCACTCATTCCTGCAGGTTGGCCAGCACAGACCAGCTCGTTTTGAAAAATCAAACTTTAACGGCCGTTCACCAAACCCAGCATGGGATAAATTAATGGCGCCTTATGGTTTTACAAAAGAGCACGCTGCAACTCGTTCTCACTCTGTTATGCTTATTGACCAGTTTGTAGTTGACAGAGCTTTTGGTGGTCAATTCCAACCAAAAGACGGCTGGAACTATATTTTCAAATCTGGTCCAGTTTGGGATGTTTTATATGATGCAAAAGAAAAAGACCCTAACTTTAAAGATTTACCACAAACAGCAAGAGCAGTTAATCCAGTTTGTATGAACTGTAAAACTATTGACCACATGCTTGACTGGGCATATCTTGGGGAACCTAACCCAAAAGCTAAATGGTCTAGATTATCTGACCCTGTTGAAATGGCTAAAAATATGAACCATGCGCTTAACTGTACATTCTGCCACGACCCACACTCTGCTGAGCCTAGGATTGTTCGTGATGCTTTAATTGAAGCTATGACAAGCGAAGCTCCTTATGCTAAAAATAACCTGTATCAAACAGACCCTAATCATGTAAAAGCAGAAGTGCGTGTAATTGATACAAGAAGCATGATGGATGATACTGAGCCAAAAATGATTAGAAAAATTGCTATTCTTCCTAAAGATGACCCAAGAAGACAGACTTTACAATGCGCTCAATGCCACGTAGAATATAACTGTGCAAAAGGAACTAATTTAGAAACTGGTGCAGCAATAGGTTTTGATGACCCTAGAACTAACCATTTTCCACTTAAAAATGCACTTGCATTATATGACCACTATTTTGTAAACTTAAAATTTGGCGACTTTAAAAATAAATTCTCAGGTACTAACCTTTGGAAAGCTCAACACCCAGAATTTGAAACATATTACAATTCTATCCACGATAAAGCAGGCGTATCATGCGTTCAATGCCACATGGAAGTTGTAGAAAAAGATGGTAAATTACAATATACATCTCACTTTGTACAATCTCCAAGATTTATGCTTGATGCAACATGCTTAACTTCTGACTGCCACGGCACAGGTGCTGAAAAACATAAAAACTGGCAGGGTAAAGACCCAGAATATGTAAAAGTTTCTACTAACTGGACACCAGAAGATGCTAAATACTCAATAGATTCTATTAAAATCTATACTACTGGTAAAATGAGAAAAGCAGAATTCTGGCTTGTACAGTTAATTGATGCAATAGCTACAGCTGAAAGATTAGGAGTTGATAAAGCTACAATAGATAAAGCTAGAGAACAACATTCTAAAGCTCATATTTTATGGGAATACTGGACAGCTGAAAACTCTGACGGTTTCCATAACCCATCTCTTGCAAGAGAATCATTAACTCAATCAGTAACTGAGTCAATGAAAGGTTATGATATGCTTGATGCAGCTATGAAAAAAATGGCAGCAAAATAATTTAAAATATAAACAGGGTAATTAATTTTACCCTGTTTTTTTGATTATGCAGAAAAATTGTTTACTTTTTTATTTGCTGTTTATTTTATAAATTATTTAATATATAAGTGATTTATAAAATATTCAGGGAAATGTTAAATGAAAACTTCATCTAGCTTTTATTCATTATATATTAAGCCTGTTATTAATTTTTTAGGCTCTATAAAACTGGCTTTATTTTTAATAATATGTTTAGTTATTATGTCTATGATTGGAAGTATAATGTCTGAAAGTTCCATAGAAAAACTTAAAGATACATACTTCATATCTTTATTCTTTGACCATCAGACTTCATCATTTTACGATTTTGCATCATCTTTTGGGCTTATAGATATTTACACTTCCCCTGTTTTCATAATTTTTTTAGCGCTTTTTACTTTAAATATATTAATATGTACATTTAAACTTTTTCCATTTGCAAAGCAGGGTTTCCCATTTATTGATGAAAATTTATTAGATAAAGAGATACCATTAGATAATAAAGATTTATCTTATGTTACAGATTTTTTCTTCAAAGAAGGTTACCATGTAAGCAGAAGCCCTTCAAATAATGATTTAGTAAAAGCAGAGTGCCATAAAGCTGGCAGATATGGTGTAATTATAACGCATTTTGGTATAATATTAATTATGCTTGGTGCTTTTATAGGATATTATAAAGGGTTTTCAGGCTCTATGCTTATTTTTGAAAATGGCTTATCAAATCAGGTGGAAAAATATAACGGAGAAACAGTGCCTTTAAATTTTTCTGTTAAATTAAATGATTTTAATATTGAATTTTATGAAGGCACTAAAACTGCTAAAGCATTTACAAGTAATGTAAACATTATAGAAAATGATAAAGAAATAAAAAATGTAGATATTAATGTGAACCAGCCGTTAAAATATAAAGATGTTGTTTTTTATCAGGCAAGTTACGGCCAGTCTCTTAATAATGATATGGTTATGGATATTTATATAAAAGATAATAATACAGAAAATATATATGAATTTAAATACGGTGTTGTGCAAAATATTGGCAGCTATAAAATGATTGTTAGAGATTTTTACAGCGATATTGATTATAATGAAAATACAGGGCAGTATTACAATCATTCTAATCAGCTTGCAAATCCTGCCCTTTATTTAGCAGTATATGACAGTAACGATAATGGTTTAATGGGAGGCTGGCTGCCTTTATATGCAGAAAAACCAACTTATGTACCACAGCTTAATATGTATTTCCAGTTTAAAGAGTTAAAAAATGTAGTATACAGTGGTTTTTCTGTTAAGTATAATCCTGGTATTTATATTGTATATCTTGGCGGCGTGCTTTTATGTTTTGGTGTAATATTTATTTATCTTTTAAACTATACTGCTGTTATTTTTACTGTATCTAACGGTATATTAAAATATAAAGTTTTTACTCAAAGAAAATTTCCTTTAGTTAACCCTGTAAATAAATTTTATGAATATTTTAATATAAGTAAGGAGAATTAATATATGGAAACTCTTACGCTTGTAACTGATAAACTGGTTGGTATAGCAGGCTTTTTATATATTACTGCTATGGTGTTATACACATTTTATCTTATTTTTAAAAATAAAAATGTAGGGTTTGCTGCTACAACAGCTGGTTTTCTAGGCGCATTAATTCATCTTGTATCATTTATTATGCGCTGGATAGAATTTTATGATTTTGCAGGGGGCGGTCTTTTAAGGGCAGTACCTATTACAAATTTATATGAATCACTTATTTTTTTTGCATTACTGCTTGCCTGGTTTTATGTTATTTTAGAGTTTAAAACAAAAAATAAATCGTTAGGTGCATTTGCTTTTGCAATAAGTGGGGCAACAGTGCTTTTTATAAGTGCAGTTGGTGCATCAACTCATTTAAATCCACTTGTACCAGCACTGCAAAGTAACTGGCTTTTAGCTCACGTTTCTTTAAGTTTCGTAGCTTATGTATGTTTTGCTGTTTCTGCTATTGCTGCAATGCTTTACTTAATTAAAATATCTGAAAGCAGGAAAAGCTATTACTATGTTATATGGACATTAGTTTTAGGTCTTTCATCTTCTACTGTTTTATTTTTAATACTTAATAAAATTTTTGGCAGTGGAAGTTTTCTTTATGTTATATATTTAATCACATCTATTTTATTTATTCTTCTTTTTTATATTAAAGGTCTTGCTATAAAAAATGTGTTTAAAAGCATTGATTTTGATTTAGATACACTTGAAAGAATAATATATAAATTTATTACAGCAGGGTTTGCAATTTTTACAATAGGCGGTTTAGTTTTTGGTGCTGTATGGGCAGAAACTTCCTGGGGCAGATACTGGAGCTGGGACCCAAAAGAAACATGGGCATTTATTACATGGGTTATATATGGAGTATATCTTCATGGCAGATATTCTAACAGGTGGTCAAAAGAAATGGCATCAAGTATTGCTTTAATAGGGTTTTTAGTAACTATTTTTACATATCTAGGTGTTAATTTATTATTTCCAGGCCTGCACAGCTACGGCAGCAATTAATTAGGAGAATATTCTGTAATATCTTTTAAAATAGTTATGTGTTTGCCATTAAATGATATAAATTCATCGTTTTGAAGTTTAGCAAATATGCGGGATATAGTTTCAGGTGCTGCTCCTAAAAGCATGGCTAAATCCCGCTTAGATATTGGCAGAGTAATTGTACTTGAGCCTTTTTTTTCTTTTAAATTACATAAATATTTAAGCAGTCTTGCTGTAGTATCTGCTGATGTTAAATCGTTTACCATATCTACAAAATATCTTAACTGGTGGCTCATTGTAACAAATAATTTCAATACAAATTCATGGTTTTTAACACATAATTCTTTAAAGCCTTCAATATTTACTGCAAGCAGATAAGTTTTATTAATAGACGAAGCATTAACTGGATATGTATTTCTGCCATATAAAGTTGCTTCTGCAAATATTTCATTATTATGAACAATTCTTATAACAATTTCTTTACCATCTGGGCTGAACCTTGAAAGTTTTATATTGCCATCTACTATATAATAAAAATAGTCTGCCTTTTCATTTTCATTAAAAAGGGTAGTTTTGTTTTCAAGAGTAACCAGTTTTGTAATATTTTTTACTGTGGCTGTAATTTTACAGTCTGATGAGCCCATAAATTTTGATGTAAAAATTTCAAGTGCTTTTTCTTTAGTCATATATTACTCTCCATAGAATTACTATATATAAAAAATATATTTTAAACAATAAAAAGAAATCTTATTGCAAAAATTTTACAAATATTTATCTTTATTAGTATATTATTGTATATAATATAAAAAAATAGTTGTATTTCCATAAAAATGGGTATATAACGTCAAACTTAATTAATATTATATTAGTAAGGAGATGTTTTAAGTTATGAAACAAATCAAATCTATTGGTCTTGTAGCGCACGATGCAAGAAAAAAAGATATGGTAGAATGGGTAGAGTTTAATTATAAAAGATTACTTCCGCATAAATTAATATGTACAGGTACAACTGGACGTTTAGTAGAAGAAGTATTTTTACGCAGAGAACCTGATAAGGCAGCAGATATTATAAAATTAAAATCAGGTCCATTAGGCGGCGACCAGCAAATGGGCTCACTTATAGCAAGCGGTCATGTTGATATTTTAATATTTTTTATTGACCCAATGACTACTCAGCCACACGATGTTGATGTAAAAGCCTTAGAGCGTTTATGCTCTGTTTATAATGTAGTTATTGCCTGCACTCGTTCAACTGCAGATTTTGTAATATCTTCTCATCTTTTTGAAGAAGAATATGAACCAGTTACAATAGACTATACTAACTACTTAACTCGTAATGTTTAATTAATTTTAGCTTTGTTTGTAACTTTTATTTATATCCTGCGTCTTATGTGTTAAGATATAGATTAAGGAGTTACAAATGAAGCGAATATCTTTTTTATTACTGCTTTTCAGCATAGTTATGGCAACAGTAAATTTTGCAATGGCAGATGATTTTTATTATGGCGGCAGTCCTGCATATAACCCATATAATGGATATACTGTTATGAGTCTTCCTCCACCTCCACCTATGAGTTCAGTTCCTTTTTATGTAAGAGATGATTATGATGATTATTTAGAAGATTATTATAAATGCATTTTAGGTTATGAATATAAAGGAATGACTTGCAGATACTGGCGTAAATATGCAGAAAAAAATGGTTTTTATCAAAAAACTGCCCCTGTGCAGAATAATGTAAATCAATCTGCAGCAGCTCAGCCGCAGCAGCAGGCTCAGCCACAAAATCAGGCACCTTTAAATAATCAGGTAAATCAGCAGGCAGCTCCTGCACAGCAGGGAACATATCCTGCTCCATACACACCACATCATTAATTTATTAAACTGCTAAAATTCTATAATGGTTTTTAGCAGTTTTTTTAATTGTAATTTTATTATTTTTGTAGTATATATTAATACTTTAAAATCTAAGGTAATACGTGAATAAATTTAGTCAATATTTATTAAGATTGTTTTTAAAAAACTTTATTATTGTATCGCTTTTTGTAATAATGCTGCAATGGCTTTCATCAGCTTATGGCAATCTAAATATATTAGAAAATGCTAAATATACAGCTGTTGATTTTATAGTTGTTGCTGCTTATGGTATAGTTTTAGGTATTAATCAGCTTATTCCTATGGTTGTTGCTGTAAGTATTATTATGACGATGATAATACTTATGCGCAGTAACGAGCTGCTTGCATATATGGTAATTGGCGGTTCTCTTGGCAGGCTTGCATTTCCTTTAATTTTTGTAGGTGTTATTATAAGTTCTTTAATGATTTTTATGGAATATAAAATAATACCAGAAGTTAGAGTAGCCAGAGAAAATATGTTAAATGTTATGCGTGGACAGCCTGTATCGAATAATGCAGGTGGTTTCTTTAATACCTGGTTTTTAGATAAAAATCAGGTAATTACTCATATCACACTTGTTTCCATTTCAGAAAAAACTATTTATGGGATAGATGAATATATACCTGACAGCAGCGGTAAGATTGCCAGTATTAAAAAAATAGAAAAACTTGTTAAAGAAGATGACAACTGGGTGGCATATAATACTCAGAATATGAATATTTTAACAAACCCGCCAAAAATAGAAGTAATAGAAAGAAATGTATTAAGTGATAAATCCTGGGATAGGCTTATAAGTATAAAAACTACAGATATGCGGGTATATACTCCAACAGAGCTTTATACTCTTATACAGCTTTTTACAGAAAAAGGTTTAAATACAGACAGCTTAAAACTTAATTTATATTATAAATTTGCTTATTCTATTTCTGTAATTATTTTAATAGTACTGCTTTATCCTATATCTATTAATTTTTCAAGAAATTATTCTATTGTAAAAAATGCATCTGTTACATTTTCTATATCAATAGTATATTTAGGTGTTCAGTATATTTTCAGGTCGCTTGGTTCAAGTGGAATACTTCCGCCTGCTGCTACATTTCTTCCTATTATTGTGTTTTTATTTATAGGGCTTTTTCTTATATATTACAGAAGTCTTGCAAAATAATATGAAAAGTAGAAAAGTCTTTTATACAGATGAAAAGTATGATATATATAACATTTATAACGTGGAGGAATAAATGGGGCAAAAGTTAAAATTTGCATTGCGTCTTTTAGTAAGTGTTCTTTTGCTTGGTATTTTAATATATATTGCAGGTCCTGCTCAGATTTATAATGAATTAGTAAGCAGCAGGTTAGATTATAATTTTGCAGGCTTTATTTTAATCCTGCTTGGCACTTTGATAGCAGTATATCGCTGGTATATAATTATGAATACATTAGATTTTCCAAAAGCTCCATTTTCATTTTATTTTAAAAGCTATTTTAAGGGAATATTTTTTAACCAGCTTTTACCTTCATCTATCGGCGGTGATGCTGTGAAAGTTATAGATGCTGCAAAATATTTAGGATGTAAAAAAAGAGAAGCTTTTGTTGGTGTTTTAATAGATAGAGGGTTAGGTATCGCAAGTATTTTCCTGCTTAACCTTATTTTTAACAATATTGCAGAGGGTTATCTTCCTGAATCAAGCTATTATATTTTAAATATTATTTCATTATTTGGTATAGCTGGTTTTATTCTATTTATGTTTTTATATAAAATTAAATACATGCATAAATTTAGCTGGTATAAAGTAATAAGTGTGCCTTCAGAATCACTTTATAAAGTAATGCATGGAATAAAGAAAACTTTATTACAGTCTATTTTGTCATTATTTATACATATATTAACTTTTGCAGGTGTATATATGATAGCCAGAGCGTTTGGTGTAGATTTGCCAGTATATGCATTTATGGTGATTATGCCGCCTGTTATTCTGCTTACAATTATACCTATTTCTCTTGCTGGTTGGGGTGTCAGGGAAGTTAGTATGGTAAGCCTTTTAAGTTATTCAGGTATAGCTCAGGAAACTGCTTTATCTATATCTATTATTTTTGGCTTTACTTATGTAATACAAGGTCTGCTTGGATTATATTTTTTTATAAATAGTAAAAAAGGGGTTTAATATGAAAGTTGATACAATGAGATTTGTAGATAAATATGTTGGAGTGCCGCTTTGTGTAATTGGCACGGCGTTTTTTAAGCTGTTTTTAAGGCCTAAAAAAAATGTTAAACCTAAAAATATACTTTTTATTGAGCTTTCAGAAATGGGCAGTGCAATACTTGTGGACCCTGCAATGCACAAAGCTAAAAAAACTTTTAATGCAGAATTATTTTTCCTTATTTTTAAAAAAAATAAACCATCATTACAGCTTTTAAATACTGTAGAAGATAAAAATATTTTTACAATAAATGCTGACGGTATTTTACCATTAATAAAAGACACATTTAAATTTTTATTATGGGCAAGAAAAAGGGGTATTGATACAGTTATTGATTTAGAATTATTTTCAAGATATTCTGGTCTTTTAGCAGGGTTTGCAGGGGCAGATAATATTGTTGCATTCAATAACTTCCATGGGGAAGGGCTGTATAAAGGTAATATGGTTACTCATAAAGTAATGTATAACAGCCATATGCATATATCTAAAAATTTTATAGCTATGGTTAATGCTCTTATTTCAAATAATAATGAAGTGCCTTATTCTAAAACAAAAATTGATGACAGCGAAGTTGTATTAGGCAGGGCAGAAATAAGCGAAGAATTAAAAGACAAGGTGGCAGAGAAAATAAAAAATATTATACCAGAATATAAAAAAGGCGACAAAATAGTATTAATAAATCCAAACGCCAGCGAGCTTTTACCTCAGAGAAGGTGGAGCAGAGAAAAATATAAAGACTTAATTAATAAAATATTAGAAGAATATAAAGATGTATATGTTTTAATTACTGGCGCACCTGCTGAAAGTAAAGAGGCAAAACAGTTAGCAGAAAAATGCGGGGACAGATGTTTCAGCTTTGCAGGAGAAGTAAAATTTGCTGAGCTTATAGGGCTTTATGAATTATCTAAAATCATGATAACAAATGATTCTGGTCCTGCACATTTTGCAGCAGTTACAAGTATGCCTACAATAGTAATATTTGGACCTGAAACTCCAGCATTATACAGCTCACTTGGCAAAACAAGGCCTGTATATGCTCGTCTTGCATGTTCTCCATGTGTTAGTGCTGCAAACCACAGAAAAACTCCATGTAAAGATAATGTATGCCTGCAGGTAATTTCAGTAGATGATGTATTTAACGCATTTAAGGAAGAATATAATGGATAGTTTAGGAATTAAACTAAGTAAGGTTACAATTTTAGGTATATTAATTATTTTCAGTATTTTACAGGCATTATATAATGCACTTTTACCTATATATTTAGATGAAGCATATTACTGGGTGTGGGCTTTGCGTCCAGAATTCAGCTATTATGACCATCCTGGTATGGTTGCCTGGATAATCTATCCGTTTACATTAATAGCAAATAATGAGTTTACCATAAGGCTTTCAACTGTTATATGTATGTCTGTAACAGTATGGTATCTTGTTAAAGTTTCTTTAGAGGCATTTCAGCAACAGCAGGACAGAGATACGGCATGGTATGTATTTTTTATTTTTATTGCAAACCCTGCAGTTCACATGGGGTATGTTTTTATTACTCCTGATTCTCCTTTAATGATGTTTTGGGCGGCAGGGCTTTATTATACATTTATGGCGTTTAAATATGGCAAAACAAGATATTTTATTATTTCAGGTTTTCTTGTAGGCGCTATGATGCTTAGCAAGTATGCAGGTGTATTATTTCCTGCTGCTGTATTTATATATATATTAGTCTGTAGACGTGATGTATTAAAAGATTACAGGTTATGGCTTTCTCTTATTATTGCTGTTTTATGCCTTTTTCCTATTGTTTACTGGAATTATCAAAATGACTGGATAAGTATAAAGTTTCAGTATAATCATGGCACAAGTAAAGGTTTTACTTTTGCAGGCTGGGATTTTATACTTTTTATATTAGGCAGTTTATTTGTTATACCAACCCCTGTTTTTGGATATGTATTTTTAAAATATTTATCACTTAAAGATTATTTACGTAATAAAGAAGTGCTTTATTTTGTATTTTTAGCACTTGTGCCAATGCTTTTCTTCTTTTATAAAGGCTTTTTCAAAAAAATGGAGCTTAACTGGATTATTCCTGCTTTTATATCAAGTATAGTTTTAATAGGCTATGCAGTTGCAAAATATAAAATGAAAAAAGCATTTAAATATGGTATGATTTTATCTATATTTTTAGTGATAGTTTTAAAGCTTGCCCCAGTTCTTCCATTTCCTGCCCAGTTAAATATTGCAGAAAGGCTTATAGGATATAAAGAGGCTGTATTAGAGTTTGAAAAATATATTTTAGATGATGATTTAATATTCAGCGACCATTTAACTACTGCATCAATGCTTACATTTTATCTGCCAGACCATCCGATGACGCACATTAATGTGCCTTCTAGATTCAGCCAGTATACATTGTGGGATGCAAAAGATGGTATATTTAACTTTGATAAACGTGGTATTTATTTTGGTAAATACGATGCTTATGAATTTTTAAAACAAAAATATAGATATGTTATCCCAATAGATGTGATTAAAGTAACGCCTTATAATGCTTTTGAAAAAAAATTTTATGTTTACAGGTGTATCCCAAAAGGTTAGTTAAAAGTATATGTACCATACTTTTCTATTTCTATTATTGATTTATCATGGATTTTATTTTTCCATATAATATGAGTGATATTATCATTAATATCACTTTCTTTAATAGAATTTGAGCGGGTATGGTATATATAGCTGCATTTATTATTATATTCATTTATACATAAGTTTGTAAAATTATCTCTGCCTTTCTTTTTTATTTTTATATAGTTATTGCTGCCGCCAAAAACTTTTATATAGCCATAATCAAATACTTTTATACCATATTTTGCAACTATCGGCATAAATTTATATCTGAAACCATTTTCACTGCCTTGGTAAAATATTTCATTTCCATTTTTGCTGTAAATTATAAATGCTTTATCTCTTGGAGAAATATTTGGAAAAATATATTCAGGTGGTGTTGGTGCCGGGTAGAAAATTATTAAAAGGCTTAATAAAGACAGCAGCTTCTTTTTACCAGTCAGAAAGAGAGTCCAAACCGTGTATAAGATTGTAATAACCATAATGTATAGTGGAATAGTTTTGAAAATAAAGCCAAAGTATGTGATTTTTGCCAGCAAAAATACCATATTATTTGAAATATTTTCTACTATGCTTAAAGGTGCTGCTGCAATATTTGGAGCAATTAGTGCAAATATGGAAAATAATATATGCAGATATATTACAGGTGAAATAATCATTGTGGATAATATACTTAAATGGTTAGTAGTGCCAAAAACATACATAGAAAGTGGTGCTGTAATTAATGTGGCAGCAATACCAGTAATCAGGGCAGTTTTAATAACTCCATAACCTGATTTCATTAAATATATTATGCCAAAAACTGCCCCAAATGACATTAAAAATGATATATCATTAATAGAAAGGGGAGAAACCAGCAGGAAAAGACCTGCCATAAATAAAATAAATTTTTTAGAATCAACCTTTATATCACAAATGTAAGCTGTCATTATAATGGAGGCAAAAATAGATGCTCTAATCACTGTAATATTAAACCCGCCCAACACTATTAAACATAATACAGCACAAATTGCAGCCATAAACCTTATTTTAACTGGCAGGAAGAAAAGCACTGATAAAAATATGGCAGTAACTATTGCTACGTGGCTTCCACTCATGGAAAGCAGATGAAAAAGCCCTGAAATAGTATAGGCATCTTTTAAGTTATCACTAATAAATGATTTATCGCCTAAAATAAGAGCCTGAGCCACAGAAATGGTGCCGCCTGATGAATAAAAGATATATTCTGAAATATTTTTCCTAAACTGTAATATTTTAGAAATAACTGGTGCTTTAAATATAGATAATTTACCAGAATAATTATATACCGGCTTAAAAAATGGTTTTGATTTTTCTTTATCAATATAAAAATTACCAATAATTATATCGCCAGGTGTTACTTTAATACTTTTATCAGCATATAATTTCCCGCTGCCAAACTGAATAGAGTTTATTTTTGCATATTCATTTACATCTATAACTATAAAAAAGGAGTTTATTCCAATGTGTATAATAATGAAACACATAGTTAATATAATATTATATGGGCGTTTAATTGTGATAATTATTGATAATGCACCAGTTATTAAAAATAATATTTTAGAAAATGGATACAAAAGTGCAGAAGTTATAACAAGTATTAAAAATAAGTAAGTTTTTGGTATCTTATAAAATTTATCCATAAAACATTATATAAAATAATCAAAAAATTTAAAAGTTTTATTTTAGCGTCTTGTATTGTCGCTTTAATATATATAATATAATAAAATATGTATGGGGGTTTATAATGAAAAAAGAAAATGGAGAAAGGGTGGTAGAAAAAGTTTTTAAAATACTTGATTTATTTTTATATAATAATTCTGTTACTACTAAAAAGATTTGTGATGAAACAGGTATGACTATACGAAGTGCTCAAAGGTATATTCAAGATGTAAGGGATTTTTTAGATATTAAGAAAAATGATGACGGCAGCTATACTCTCCTTAGTAAAGATAGATTAAGCCAGTATATAAAAAGAGATGACAGCTATTTAACTGCAACACTTTTACAGTATGCAAAATCAATGTATCCTGAAAGCCGCCATGATGCAGTGGAACGTTTATTTAATCTTTTTAATATAAAAAAGCTGGAATCAGCAATTCAGGTATTAGAATCATCATCTGTTGATTTTGATAAAGTGCAGTCTGTTATTTCTGATTTATCTCAATATATAAATCTGCATTTAAAAATAAAATTTATGTATAAAAAAGACGGCAAAGAAAAAACAACATCTCCATATAAAATAATATTTTATAATGGGTTTTGGTATTTAATAGGGTGCAAAGATAACAAGCAGATACGAGCATACAGGCTTGACTATATTGAAAATATTACTTTAAGTGATACGCCTTATGTGCATCTTGATGAGAAATCAAAATATATTATTGAAAATACATCATCAATATGGTTTGGCACAGAAGAAAAGGAAGTAGAAATAGTGCTTGATGATGACATTAAAGAATATTTTATAGACAGACCTATTTTTAAGAATATGCAGATAATATCAGAAGACCCATTTACTATAAAAGTTATAGTATATAACTATATGTCTTTATATATGGACCTTATGCCTTACGCGCCTTATTTTGAAATAAAAACAAAAGAAGCAAGGCAGTTTTTTGCAGAACGGCTGCAAGCTGCTTATGAAAAAAATATGATATAAAAAATATACTCTGCCTTTATAAAAAGGCGGAGTAGTATATTTTAATTATTTAAAACCAGCTACAAGTGCGTTTTTAGCACTGTTTATAAGCATAGAAAGAGCAGTAGAAAGCACATCTTTTGATTTATCATCAAGCTGGTTTATTTTTTTACCTATTTTAAAAGCGTTGCTGAATAAACTTTCTGCCATTTCAGGAAAAGATTTTGCCTTAGTTGCGCCCATTACTTCCCACAGCACATCTACAAACTGTTCGCGCTGTTCTATGGTCATATTATTTATCCATTCACGCAGAGTAGAGTCTATAAAATGAGAACTTGAAGTAGTGCCTTCCATTTTTACAAAATCTGCACCTAAAACTTCCCATGAGTAAGGGTCATGCTGCATAATAAGAGTTTCATTGCTTTTTATAACAATATATTCTTCCTCATGCTCTAAAAGCATACCTATAATAGAAGTCTGCGGCACAATTGTATCTATTCTGTCTTTTATATATTTATATTCATTAGTTTCAAGAATACTTGATTTAAAACCAGGTCCGTCATTATTATATATTCTTATAATTCTATCCTGCACATTTTTATTAATATGCAGTGCAGAATAAACTGCTAAATTACCGCCTTTTGAATGACCACCTATTCTTAAAGGCACATTTATAAGAGAAGATACTGCCTGCAAATATTTTAAAGCTTCCTCCTGGGCAGGAACTTTATCCATAAAACTCATATTAAAATCTTCTTTCCAGCCAACAAGGCTTGTATCTGTGCCACGGAAAGCAATATATGCAGTATTATCTTCCATAAGTATAGTGATTGCTGCAAACTGAGTTTCAATATCTTCATCATACTTATCTACATAATACATAAGCTTCATACTGCCAAACCGTTTTGTTTTAGCAAGTTTTACAGCCATTTCAATATCTTTTGAAACACGTATTCTGTGCTTTCCTTCTTCTAAAATATTCATATCAGCAATCGCATCATGGATAGATACAGCATTTAAAGAGTTGTTATCCTGTTTAAAAAGGTTAGTGATTTTATTAAATACTGATGTTTTTTCTGTTTTAAGTTCAGGAACAATATCTTTAAAAATAAGATATATTAAGTTTGAAAGAATAAGGTTATCAACATTATTAAAAGGGGACTGAGAAAGAGTTAAATCTCCACGCCATAAAAGATAATCTTCAATATTTGCCATAGTATTTATCCTTATAAAAAACTGCCTTATATTGTTATATAAGGCAGTATATTTTTATTAATCTAAAGGAATAACCACACCTTTATATGTGTCTTTAATATATTGTTTAACAGGTTCGCTTTTTAATATTTCTACTATTTTTTTAATTTTTTCGTCCTGTAAATCAGACTCTCTAACAGCTACAATATTAGCAAAAGTTTGAGCTGATTTAGAATCTTTTGATTCAGTAGTAATAACTTTATCAATAACGCCTGCACCTAAAGCATAGTTACCATTAATAACAGCAAAGTCTAAATCAGGAAGGCTTACAGGCAGCTGAGCTGCTTCCATTGCTTTGATTTTTATATTTTTTGGGTTATCTGTAATATCAAGTTCAGTGATTGTAAAACCTTTATCTTTATTAACAGTCAAAATACCTAAGCTGTCAAGCAGTAATAAAGCTCTTGCGCCGTTTGTTGGGTCGCTTGGTATTCCAATAGTTGCACCATTTTGTATGTTTTTAAGGTCGCTGCTTTTGCCTGCATAAACACCAAGTGGTTCAAAATGTATTTTTCCTGCTGAAACAAGTTTGTTTTTTAATTTATTTTTTTCATTAAAATTAATTAAGTAAGGTTCATGCTGCATGTAATTTGCTTTAATGTCGCCGCTGTCTAAAGCAGTGTTAGGAACGATGTAATCATTTATTTCAAGAATTTTAACTTTTAAGCCTGCTTTTTCAAAATAAGGCATTGCAGCTCTTAAAATTTCAGCGTGTGGCGCAGGTGATGCTCCTATAATTATTTCATCAGTTTGTGCCTGTTTTTTGCAGCCTGCTAGTGCAAGAGCAGCAAAAGATAATACTAATAAGATTTTTTTCATTTATTTTCTCCTTATATTACTATAGACTTATAAAAAAGTCTTATATAATTTAATTTTTATTTCTTTTATCGGCTTTAAAAGCCCATATATTACATAACCACTGTATAAGCATTACAATAATTATAAGCAGTATAACTGTAGAATACATAACAGAATCTATATACTGCTGATAACCATATCTAATAGCCATATCGCCAAGTCCGCCTGCCCCAATAGTGCCAGTAATTGCGGAGTAGCTGAGTATAGTAATAGCGCTGATAGAAAGACCGCGTATAAGGGAAGGTCTGCTTTCTTTTAACATTACTTTTGTAATAATCTGAAAGTTTGTAGCTCCCATACATTTTGCAGCTTCAATAAGACCTTTATCAACTTCTTCAATACTCTGCTCCACAATTCTTGCTACAAATGGAGTAGCAGCAATAATTAATGGGATATTACCTGCGTTCGGACCAATAGAAGTGCCTGCAATAAGTCTTGTAAAAGGTATTACAAAAACCATAAGTATAATAAAAGGAACACTTCTTAAAATATTTACAACCCAGCCTGCCGCATTATTAAATACTGGTGATTCTGCTATTCCGCCTTTTTTAGTAACAGATAATGCAACACCAAGTGGCACTCCTAAAATGTATGAGAAAAATGTGGAAACTGCAGTCATATATATAGTTTCAAGTGTAGCATTTACAAGCAGAGTGCCATAATGGTTAAAAAAAGCTTCCATATTACATATCCCCCATACCTAGAAGTAGTTTTGTAACATCATGAGTTGGTGCAGAAAATACATCTTTTGTATATCCAGTTTCTACAAACCTGCCGTCATTAATAACAGCAACTTTATTACATATTGCTTTAACAGCAGACATTTCATGAGTAATGATTATAATAGTAGTATTTAAGTTTTTATTAATTTCTTTTAAAAGGTTCAGCACTTGTTTTGTAGTGAGAGCATCAAGGGCGCTTGTAGGCTCATCACAAAGTAAAGCCTGAGGGTTTGTAGCAAGAGCGCGGGCAATAGCTACTCTCTGCCTCTGGCCGCCTGAAAGCTGCGCAGGATAGAAATTTAATTTATCACCAATTTGAACAACTTCTAAAAGTTCTTCTACACGTTTTTTTATTTGTTTTTTATCAAGTCCTGCTATTTCCATAGGAAAAGCAACATTTTTTGCAACAGTTTCCTGCATTAAAAGATTGTAGTGTTGGAAAACAACACCCATTTTTCTTCTTGCCTGCCTAAGTTCCTGATTATTTAATTTAAGTATATCACTGCCGTCAATATAAATACTGCCGCTGTCAGGTCTTTCTAAAAGTGTAATACATCTAAGTAAAGTAGATTTTCCTGCTCCGCTCATACCAATAATGCCGAAAATATCGCCGTCCTGCATTTCAAGGTTAATATTATCAAGAGCAGTTACTTTTCCATTTTTGCCATTAAATTCTTTTGATAAGTTTTCAATTTTAATCATTTTTCTGCTTAAAAGCTCCAAAATATAAAAAATAACTACTTACTTTATATATTCTTATCTTTTCAGTCAATAAAAAAATAAAAAAAGTGGAAATATATTTTAGATATAAAATTTTACCCTCTGCCTAATTGGGAGGCTGGCAGAGGGTGAAAGCAAAAAATTTGGAAATAGAGTAGGGAAAGAAACTCTATAAACGTTATATAATAAATTATATAACGTGTCAAGAGTAAAAT
>DXAQ01000019.1 GCA_019116905.1 Candidatus Mucispirillum faecigallinarum
ATTTTTAGTATAAAATAAAAGCGGCACAAGTATTTTATCATCTGGTGTAAATATCTTTTTATTAAAAAGATATTCTAGAACTTTATTTTGTCCAGCATCTTTTTTCTTATCTCCAAAAATATTAGAAAATATACCATTATTTTTATCTTCTTGATAGTCAAGTGATAATGCAGCACCATAAAAAGCAGAACTATATTTAGTTTCTTTTAATGTAATTTTATCAATATTTTTTTCATAAAATTCTATATCGCCAGCTGCCAAAACAAAAGCTAATGGGTCAATAATTGGATGAGCATCATAATAACAAGGTACATTTATTTCTACACCACGCTCTATAAACATTTTAACTAACTTGTAATAATGTGCATCACCTGCTACGCATGCAATATTACCATTAAAGCCAATTGTATAGCGTATCACCTTATCTAATTCTTTATCATTCCTATCATATATTTTATCAAGTCTATTACTATAAAACATACTCATTAAGGCTGTAAGTCTCTTATCTTCTTTATGCTTTTCAACAAAATCTGTTAAATCATCAGGCTGAAAAACTATACCTTTTTCTGATATTTTTGATTGTAAATATGACGAGATTTCTTCTGTGCTAAAAATTTTAGAATATGATATTATAGATGCACCGTGCAATAAATCATCTAAATTTGCACCATTTTCTATAAGCAGTTTTACACTTTCTAATGATTTTGATTCAACTGCTTGAAATAATAGTGGTTTACCACTTTTTGACCTTACATTTACATTTAAGTTATGGTTTAAAAATATTTTTAATAATTCAGGGTTTCCTGCAAAATGAAATACAGAGCTTTCATTATTCCCAAAATACATATTTACACCCATATTTAAAAGGGTATCTAACTGGCTTTTATAAGTTTCATCTTTTACAAATAATAGTGCGTGATTATTATTATCAAGCACGTCATCTCCTTCTTCTATATGATTTGTTAAATTTTCCGCATCAGATATGTTTGCTATGCTCCAATTATACATTTGCCTTATTTTATTATTTTCTCTGCTGTACCTATCAACTATACGTTTAAGATTATAAAAATCTGCTTTTGATTGAGATATTATTGAATCACTATTTACATCATAAATCATCACAGATTCAGAGTTATCTATTTCAGGATATTCATAATAACCGCGGTCTTCATCTCCTGAAACATAAGGCTCCTGCAATATATCTTCTATTAAATGGTAACATTCATAATCTCCACCTATATCATAAATTAGTGGATAACAGTCGTATATATCATACTGTGCTTTTACTAATAAAGTTAACATATCTTTATTATTTAGATATATTGCAACAGCTGTGCTTCTTGTTCTATAATCATTTAAGTTTAGATAACCTGCATATAAAATAGATTTCACTAAAAATAAATTATTTTCTGCCACTGATGATACCATTATATCTTCATAATATTCATCAGCATAATCAAATGATGATATATCATACTTCTCTCTTGCTATCTTTTTAAAATTATTATATTCATAATTTTCTGCAATTTTTATATATTCTGGTTTTTCTTTTGTTTTATATGTTGAAAAATGATATATATATTTATAAGGGTTGTCTTTTATTTCAGGGTATTTTTTTACAATATCGCTTTTAAATATTCTCTGCTTTAATATTTCTTTATCTGCACTATATTCTGGTGGTAATATTTCATCTTTTTTATTATTATCTACTATTTTTGAAAACATATTTATAATATCATTATTATTTATGCTTAATTTTATATTTTCATATTCTTGTTTAGATAATTTATAGCCCTGATTTATAAACATATTAATAATATCTATATCTCTTAAAGATAGAGCATACCAAAAGGCGTCTTTATATGAAAAGAACTCTTTTTGATACATATTTGATTTTGGAAGATAAAGTGATATTAATTTTTTATCTTTTAATAATACTGCTTTATGAAGTGGCGTCATTGTATCATATGAATTAATTTTATTAACATTTGCACCTTTTGAAATTAGAAATGATGCCATTTCATAATTTTTAGCAAAATCTATGGCAGAAAGATTAAAACGGATTGTTTCATATTTCACATCTGCACCAGCTGCAATAAGCATCTGCACAGCCTGCATATTATTATTTTTCACCGCTAAAATTAAAGGCGTCATACCAGGATATTCAAGCTCAATATTTACATCTGCGCCCATGCTGATATATTTTTTTATTTTTTCATTATCATTAAATATAACTGCTAAATGCAAAGGATATGGAGCTTTACCGATAAATTTATTATCAAGAAAAACACTTTGATTTCCTATTCTTGTATTTATTCCATTATTTTTAACAAATTCATCAAGAAAGTTATATGATGAGATAGTTTTTTCTTTATCTGCATAACTTTCTAAAAAATATTCTGCATAAACACTGCTGCAAAAACTTAACAATAAAGATATTATTAGTATTATTTTTTTCATATCTGCCTCAACTGGTAATATATCCACTTAATATAACATATAGCCATAATATCTACAATAGACTATTTACTTTTATATATTTTTATTTATATTAATAGTTATGAATAATAAATTCAATTTTAAAAATACTATTTTTGCATTAACTGCAATTCTGACTATATTTTTTATTGCAGAGTATATATACAGCAAAGATTACAGCATACTTTTACTTGCTGTTATTATTTTTTCTGCGCTAGTGCTTATATGCCTTTTTATATATTTGCTTTTATTGTTTGATAACAGATATAAATTAACTTATGCGGATGCTGATGAATTAAGCGATGAAACAAAAGAAAAAATAATAAAAGAAGATATTAAAGAAATAAAAGAAGTGCAGAAAATCAATTACTATAAAAAGCTGCTGTATGCCATTATTTACAGGTTTATATACATATTAGGCTTTTTTGAATTAATAATTATTATCCATGTTTTAATAACAGATATAGATAATATTAATAAAATATTAGTAAATACATTTCCTGCTTTTCTTGCACTAATTATTGCTGTTACAGATATTTTTAAAAAACTTAAAAAATAATATTATATTAATGCTTATGCTCTAAAACAGTGCCATCCTTACTGTGTTCATTATGGATATGTTCATCATTATGCTCATAATCATTATGGTTATGGTTTTCGTCATGGTTATGGTCTTCATGAATATGGTCATCATCTGCCTCATGGTTATGAACATTTTCAATTATGCTGTCATCAACGCCAAAAACACTGAATAAATTAATATGGCTGTGTTCATGGTTTGGGTTATTAAAATTTTGTATAAACTGCGTTGCCATATAGATACAAAGTGCAGCAATTAAAATATTAATAACTTTCCATGTTTTAGGTTTATTTAATGGTTTTGCAAGGGTTGCACCAACTGTGCCTAAAAATGCATACCATACAAATGCAGCGCTTATTACACCTGCACCAAATACCCAGTGATGTGGGTAAAAATTAGCAGCAAGTGAGCCCATTATAGTTGTATCTATTATAACATGAGGGTTCAGCAGCGCAAAAGCAAGACCTGAAAGAAGAACTTCTTTTTTAGATATAAGCCCTTTTTCTTCGTTATCTATAATTATATAATCGTTTTTCTTAACTGCTGCATAAAGAGATTTTCCAGCATAGAAAAGTAAAAATACTATACCTATGCCTGTAATAATTTGATTTAAATGTGGTATAGAGCGGACTAATGCACCCATACCAGCTATGCCTATTGTTACAAGTAATGTTTCACTAAAAAAACATGTAAGCACAGCAATAATCACAAACTCCCTGCGTATGCCCTGTTTTAAAATAAAGGCACTTTGCAGCCCAACAGTCATTACAAGACTTAATTCCAGTAAAAATCCATTTATAAAATCATTAAACAATTTATTTTTCCTTACCTTGTCAGAAGAAGTTTTTCATCTGTAAGTTCATCTTTTCTAATAGCTTTAAATGCTTCCATAATAGCTTCAACAGTTAATTTCTGTTTTTCTTCACCAGAAACATCCATAATGATTTCACCATTATCCATCATTAAAAGCCTGTTTCCATATTTTATAGCATGCTGCATATTGTGTGTAATCATCATCATAGTAAGCCCATATTCTTCTCGTAACTGTAATGTTAAATCCATTACTCTGTTAGAGTTATCAGGGTCAAGTGCTGCTGTATGCTCATCTAAAAGCACAAGTTCTGGGTGGCTCATAGCGGTCATAAGTAAAGTAAGCGCCTGCCTTTGACCACCTGAAAAAAGCCCCACATTATCAGATAAACGTTTTTCAAGCCCCATATTAAGCCTTGATACATGGTCTGCAAAATCTTTACGAACTTTTTTATTAAGGCTAATAACTGGCAGCTTAAACCCTTTTTTCCTGCATAATATCATATTATCTTCTAACGCCATATCGCCGCTTGTACCAAGCAGTGGATTTTGAAATATTCTGCCTATAAAAGTGGCTTTTAAATATTCTGCCATTTTTGTAATATTTCTATGTTTATATATAATTTTACCAGAAGTAGGTTTATATGTACCTGCAATTACATTAAATAATGTAGATTTACCTGCACCATTTGAGCCAATAACAGTAATAAAATCACCTTTATTTACAGTTAACGATAAATTTCTTAAAACCTGCTTTTCATTAGGAGTGCCTTCAAAAAAGCTTTTTGAAATATTTTCAAGTTCTAATATTTTATCGCCCTCTTTTTCACTATCTGCATTTCCTGCAGCTACTGAATTTCTGCGTTTATTAATACCAAAAGTAAACTTTCTAAAAATATGGTGCAGTTTGCTTTCTGCCCCATACCTAATCATTAAAAATACTTTTATATGTATTAACACAGCTGCAATAAGCACTATAGTAAAAAAGATATTAGAAAGGATACTTCCGCTTTCTTTAGCATATAAATAAAACTCTACCATAGGGTATATGAAAAGCACAAAATATAATGTTGCAAACCAAAATTTATATGTTTTATTAATAAAGCCGTCTACCATTTTAATTATTTCACTTGATATTTTATTACCGTTATCTGCTGATTTTTTAGATACAGCGCCGCTTTGATTAAGTTTCTTTTTCTGCATTCTGCTTGCAACGATTGTTAATATAATCAATATACCAGAAATAAGTTTTAAATCGTTTGGACCAAGCCCTAAATCATAACCATATTTTAAACCAAAATAAATAATTGCTTTATAGATAATTGAACCGATTATTACACCAAAAGTAATAAGCCATATTTTATTTGAACGTATTAAAAATTCGCCAATCATAACTGCAGCAAGCCCTACAACAATAATACCCTGACCGCTTTGCACTGAGGCACTGCCTGTAAACTGCGAAAACATTGCACCACTTAATGCTACAAGACCGTTAGATAAACCAACACCTATAACTTTTAACACATTAGGATTCATTCCCTGAGATAAAATCATCTGCTCATTTGAGCCTAATGCTCCAAGAGATATGCCTAAATCAGTTCTAAAAAATATATCTATTAATATTTTTATATATATAAGCAGAAAAAAGAAGAATATTAAGGCTGCTATTTCTTCAGGTAATTTTACACCTAAAGAAAGAAAAAAACTGTTTATACTATCCAGTGCATTTCCTAAAATAGTATGAGTTTCTTCACCAGGGTTTTTATTGCTTAAATTAACATACCCTTTGCCGTCTATAATACGGTTATTAATAGAATAAAGCATGGTCATTGTAATAATACCAGCTAAAAGGTTTGGTATTTTTAAAATAGTGTGCAATAGTGCAGTAAATACACCAGCAATAACACCAGCAATAATGGCAGTAACAAGACCTAAATATAAATTAGAATCGTTCATTACAAATACTGCAAAAACGCACGCTCCTGTTGCAAATGAGCCGTCAACTGTCATATCAGGGAAATCAAGTATTCTAAAAGTCATAAAGACTCCTAAAACCATGATAGCGTAAATCAAACCTTCAATTAAAACTGCATTAATCATCTTATCATCCTTATTCTATTAAAACTGCACTTGATAATATTATTTTTTAGATTATTTATCAAGCATATTTTTATAAATAATTATTTATCAAGTACAGGAACTTCTTCTTTATGGTGGTGGTCAATATTATCTATATAAAACTTGGTATCTTCTGCTATTTTAGAGGAAAGCAAAAGCACAGCTATTAAGTTTGGTACTGCCATAAAAGCATTTAAAATATCTGCAATAGTCCATACCATATCAAGGGCTAAAACCGGTGCAAATATAAGCACTGCAATATATAATAATTTATAAGGAAGTATTGCTTTTCTGCCAAAAAGATATTCTGCACAGCGTTCCCCGTAATATGACCAGCCTAAAATAGTAGAGTAGGCAAATGTAGTTAATGCTACAATTAAAATAAATGAACCAAATAATGGTATTTGATTAAATGCAGCAGTAGTCATCTGCCCGCCGTTTTGAAAGTTTGCCATATTTACTTCTGGATATTTCATAACAGTAGAAACTATTACAATACCTGTTATAAGACAGAATACCACAGTATCCCAAAATGTGCCTGTTGCAGAAACAAGTGCCTGCCTGACAGGGTTTTTTGTCTGGGCAGCTGATGCCACAAGTGGCGCAGAGCCAAGACCTGATTCGTTTGAAAAAAGACCTCTTGCAATACCAAAACGTGCAGCAATAATAATGCCCTGCCCTACTAAACCACCCTCAACAGAGCCGGGAGCAAAAGCAAGCGATATTATTGCCTGTAAAGCAGGTATAAGATAATCATAATTTAAAAATAATATATAAATACTGCCTAATATATAAAAAATAGCCATAAAAGGCACAAGATTTGCACATACTTTTGCAATAGATTTAATACCGCCAATAATAATAAGGGCTGTTAATATGCCAAAAAATATGCCTATATATATACGCGGTATGCCAATAAATGCCAGATTAGAATCAAAAACTTCTGCAATAGCATTAATCTGTGTAGCGCACCCTATACCAAATGATGCAACCATAGCAAATAAAGCAAAAGCTATTGCCATTTTTTTCATATTTAAGCCACGTTCAAGAGCATACATAGCACCGCCAAGCATTCTGCCGTCCTTTGACTGCACTCTGTATTTTACACCAATTAATGATTCAGCATATTTTGTAGCAATACCAAAAACACCTGTTATCCAGCACCAAAATACAGCACCTGGCCCACCTAAATATACAGCTGTACCCACACCTATAATATTACCGGTACCTATTGTAGAGGCAAGGGCAGTAGTTAAAGCCTGAAACTGACTTACATCTCCAACAGAGCCATCATCTTTTGTTATAGAAAGCTTTATGCCAAGTGGAACTTTTCTCTGAATAAAACCAGTTTTATATGTAAGATAAATGTGAGTGCCTAAAAGCAGTATAATCATAGGCAGCCCCCACACTAAATCACGAAACTCACTTAAATATGATACAAATTTATCCATATAGAACCCTTAATACATATATTAAGTGGTTATAATATCATACTTTTTAGCATTACTCAACGGAAAGTTGCCATACTATACCTTTTTAATAAATTCAAGCAAATCACCTGCAAACTTTTCTGCATACTGGAAAATTGAGCCATGGCCAGAATCAGGATAAATAATCAGATGGCTTCCCTTAATTTTATCATGCATATAGTAAGAATTACTTGTTGGAACCATCATATCTTTATCACCATTAACAATAAGTGTTGGAATATTTATAAAACTTAAATCATCTTTGCTGCTTTTTCCCCATTTTTTTATTGCTTTAAGCTGGCCGATAAATCCTTTTACAGCCATTTTTTTATCTTTATATTCATCTTTTCTTGCAGCCATTCTGCCTAAAATTATTTCTGCATCCTTTTTACCTTTTTGATTATGGTTGTAAAATATATATCTTTTTGGGTCTACTCTATGAATAAGACCATTTATAATATGCTTAAAAGTTACAGGTATAATATTTTTAATTCCTTCACCACCTTTATATGCTGTGCCTGCTAAAATAAGTTTATTTACTAATTTATTATCTGCTCTTACAATTTCCTGGGCAACCATACCGCCCATTGATAAACCTAACAGATTGATTTTATTATACCCTAAATACTTAATTATTGTTATTGCCTTCTCTGCCATTTTTTCTATACTTTCACCAACATTTCCCATGCTTGCACCAGCTCCTGGTAATTCAAGCAGTATTACATGGTTATTTTCTGCAATTAAATCAATTAATTTTGGATCCCAGTTATCAAGGGTAGCTGCTAAATGGGTAAGCATAACAAGAGGTATTTCAGACTTTCCCTGCCCTAATTCCCTGTAAGCAGTTTTTTTAGAGTTGATTATAATATATTTATTTTTTTTCTGTAATGTATGACATATTTTGCCCCTAATTATTTTCTACCCATGAAATGATATAATATATATTTTCAGGGATATTTATATCTAAATTTTCAATTACTTTAAAACTGCCGGTTTTCCCTAATGTTTCTGCTGTTTTATGAAAGTGGTACAAAGAAATTCCCATATCTACTTCTTTAACTGCTTTTTCTTCATCACTTATTTTTTTACTATATTCAGCAAAAAAGTGATAAATACCGCCTTTTTTTACTACACGCCATGGCTGTTGATTTTTTGATGAGGGCGCAAGCCGCATCATTTCTAAACATAACTGATAATCTTCTGTTTCATCATTATGAATAGGAGTATCAAAATTATTATTAAAAAAAAGCTCTTCCCATGGTTTTCTATTATCTGATTTTAATGCAGAACGCATAATGCTTTCTTTTATACTTCTTTTTTCTGCTGGATAACCTATTGGCGATATGGCAGGAAATAATTCATCATCTTTTATACCCATTGCTGATGCAAAATTTTTTTTGCTAAATGTTGCAGCAAGCCAGACTGTGCCAAGCCCAATAGATGCTGCATATAATATTAAATTTTCAAACTCATAACCTGCTGCAATAAAATTATTTTTTTCATTATGCACAGTTACTCCTAAGAATGTTTCTGCCCCTTTAATTACACCATAAGTTCCTAATTTTTCGCCCTTTTTATCAAGTGATTTATTTACTATATAAATATTTACTTTTACACCAAATGGATTATTTAATGTTTTTATGTGGAAAGTTATTTTATTATAATCTTCATCTGATAATCTTTTTTCTTGAAATGTGCGAATACTTCGCCTTTGTTTTATTGTTTCAATTATTGACTGCTCATTCATTATGTAACCCCTTTTTTAATGTAATATTTAAAATTACATCATTCTATTACTATATATTTATTGTAATGTCAAGAGTTACATTTAAACTTATATAAAAAAAAACCCATTAAATAATGGGCTTATGTATTTATAATATTTAATTATATATTTATTATTAAACTTATTTTTTATTAAACCAGGCAGGTGGATTATTTTCCAGCGGCGAACCCCAGAATGTGCCTTCCATAGTTACATTGTCAGATAATTTCCATTTACTTAAATCTTTATTAAAACTTTTTGCAAAGGCAAACATAGTAGAAATATTTGCTGCATTAGATACATTCCAGAAGCTTATATCCTGATTAAAGCTTACAGCATTTACAAACATATCTGCCATATTTTTAACCTGCGATACATTCCATTTGCTTATATCTTGATTAAAACTTGACGCATTAGCAAACATAGAGCTCATATTATCAACATGCGATACATCCCATGAGCCTATTGGCTGATTAAAAGCAGCAGCACCTGCAAACATAGAAAACATATTTTTTACATTAGATACATTCCATTTACTTATATCTGAATTAAAAGTTGCAGCCCCTAAAAACATAGCCTGCATATTAGTTACTTTTGAAGTATCCCAGTTTTCAATACCAGAAAAATCTGTCCTTTTTACATTTGCAAATAAGTTAGACATATCAGTAATTTTACTGGTATTTATACTGCTTAATTTTACAGTACTATTATCAACTAACACCCTTAATTCATCTTTTGTTTCTGGTGTATAATTAACAGATTTTTTGCAACCTGAAAGCATAGATATTAGTAAAATTACTAATAATAAATTAATAACATAAACTTTTTTCATAACCTATCCTCTTTGTTGTTTTCTTCATTATAAAATAATATAAAAAAAATTTATATATAAAAAAATATTAACTCCATAATTATACAAAAATTCTCCTTTTCATAATTTTTACTTTAAACTTTAAAAAAACACTTGACATTCCCCCCCCCATGATAAAATGAAAAATCAGCTGATAAAAATATTATAAAAAGGAATGGAAAATGAAAAAAAATATTTTCTTTGCGGTGCCTTTAATGGCAGCCGTGCTAATATCAGCATGTGCTGATAGTGGAAATAATAATAACAATACTCCACCACCACAATCTTATAATATAACTGGTAAAATTGATTATGCAGGAAAAACTATATCTTCTGCAAAAGTGTGCCTTGATGTAAATAATGATGGTCTGGCAAATGATAATGCATGTGTAGATACTATTAATGGCGAATATACTTTTACATCTATTGATAACCCTATTTCTTATCCACTGGTTGCATATATTAAAGAAGAAACAAATACAGCAGTCAATGCAAAAATTATGGTAGATAACAATGAATATGACAGTATATTATATGCACCAAAAGGCAAGACAGATACTATTTCTATTACAACTACACTTGCAAAAAGTTTAATGGATAAAGATAGTGCTTTATCACTTAATAATGCAAAAACACAGGCAGAAGAAATAGTTAAAAAAGCTGAAAGTCCTGCAACGGTGCTTACAGTTTATAATAATGCTTTAAATACTTCATCTAAAACTATAACAAATATTTCTACAAGCATTCGTGGTTTAGTAAATGTTATTACAGATAAATTAAACAAAGAAACTAATATCACAGACAACACTAATATTACAGTATCACAAGAGGAAGTAAATACTGCTAATGATGAAATATCAAAAGCAGATGAAGAACAGCCACAGGAACCGCAGGAACCAGAAAACCCAAGTGGTGAGCCAGCAACTCCACTTGAAAAAGTAACTGAAATGCTTGATGGTGCTGAAATTAAAAATGCTGAAAATCCAGTTAATTTAAATGAACATGTAGACCCATTATATAATGTAATAGATAAAGATGGAGCATTACTGAAACTAGGCATTAAGTCAGATGCTTTTGGAGAATATTCTAGCAATATGCTTATGACAAGTAATCAATTATTAAGAATAATCAATTATAAAGAAGAAAACTGGCCAAGTGATAGTCCTTTAGAATTTGAAATATTGGTTACAGGAAATGTCAGCTATGGTGGTTATGAAATGGCTAACTATACTTCTAAAATTGGTATTGAAGAAATACCAACGAATGATAATGTATGCAGTGCTAACGGAAAGATTAATGGTATATATTATAAATCATTATTTGATGCAAGTTTATATCGTAAAATGCAACAGGAAGCACAGCTTTGTTATGAAGAAAAAGGTGGCAGTGAAGACCCGTCGGGTGAAATAAGTATTGATTCTATGAAATTACTTATGAATTGTCTTGCTGAAGCTGCATACAATAATAAAGACAATATTAAAATTGAAAAATGGTATTGGACTATTGATACTACTCAATTAAATGTTTGTAAAAATTAAACATAATTTCTAAATAACATACTGCCCCATTTGTGTAAAAGCAAATGGGGTTTTTACTTTATAATTTTATAATAATATTATTTAAAATTTCTAATAAGTTGAGCTTTTTGTATCAAAATAAATATTTTACCATGTTTTTAAGTTACTATCTGCTCTAATTAATAATTCAATACAGTATAAATTATATCTTTTGTTAGCCACTTATCATTTACTAATAAGATTATTTTATAGCTTATTCTAAACTTTTGTAAGTATACTTGAATATAACATTATTAAATTTTAATAAAAAAGGGATATACCATAATAGATTGAGTATATCCCTTAATAATTTATATAATATTTTAAAATTTATATTATATATTTAAAGCTGTTTCGCAAAATTTTAATGCAGTTTCTTTTTCCCTGCGAATTTCTTCATCAGCTATTTCGCCGGCTAATTCTACACTTAAAGCTTCATATTCAGCTTTTATTTTTGCAGCATCAATGTCTTTTACATTTACTGCCCTTTCAGCTAATACATTTACTTTATTATCAGCTACTTCAAGAAACCCTTTAGATACTATAACCTTAAATGTTTCTTGACCTATTGCATAAGTAAGCACACAAGGCACTAACTCAGTGCAAAATGGAGAGTGGTCAGGGTATAAACCAAATGCACCGCCTAAACCAGCAGCAAAAACATTATCTACATCTGATGATACAAGTAATTTTTCAGGTGAAACAAGTTCAAGAAACAATTTATCAGCCATAATTATTTTCCTTGTTTAGACTGCTCAAATGCAGTTAAAACTTCATCTATTCCGCCTTTCATAAGGAATAATTGTTCAGGTATCTCATCACATTTGCCTTCAAGTATCATTTTAAAGCCTGCAATAGTATCTTTTAATGATACGTATTTACCAGGAGCACCAGTAAACTGTTCTGCAACGTGGAATGGTTGAGATAAAAATCTTTGGATTTTTCTTGCTCTTGCAACTGTTAATTTATCATCATCAGATAACTCTTCCATACCTAAGATTGCAATAATATCTTGAAGCTCTTTATAACGCTGTAATACAGCTTGAACGCCGCGAGCTACGTTATAATGTTCATCACCAACGTATGCAGGGTCTAATATTCTTGATGTAGAATCAAGTGGGTCAACCGCTGGGTAAATACCAATCTCTGCAATAGCACGAGAAAGAACTGTTTTTGCATCAAGGTGAGCAAATGTTGTTGCAGGAGCTGGGTCTGTTAAGTCATCGGCTGGCACATATACTGCCTGAACTGATGTAATAGAACCTTTTTTAGTTGATGTAATACGTTCTTGTAATTCACCCATTTCTGTACCTAATGTTGGCTGATAACCAACCGCAGAAGGCATACGTCCTAAAAGTGCAGAAACTTCACTGCCTGCTTGAGAGAAACGGAAAATGTTATCTACGAATAATAACACGTCCTGACCTTCATCCCTAAAATGCTCTGCAATAGAAAGTGCAGAAAGAGCAACCCTCATACGAGCACCAGGTGATTCGTTCATCTGACCATATACAAGTGAAACTTTATCTATAACGTTTGATTCTGTCATTTCTAAGAAAAGGTCGTTACCTTCACGTGTCCTTTCACCAACACCTGCAAATACTGAGTAACCACCGTGTCCATGTGCAATATTGTGGATAAGCTCCATAATAATAACTGTTTTACCAACACCTGCACCACCGAACAGACCTGTTTTACCACCTTTTGTGTATGGTTCAAGTAAGTCAATTACTTTAATACCAGTTTCAAGAATAGCAACGCTTGTTTCCTGATCTTCAAGTGATGGAGTTGGCTGGTGAATAGACCTTGTAGCTTTTGCATTGATTGGACCTCTGTTATCAACAGGCTCACCAACAACGTTTAATATACGGCCTAAAACTTCTTTACCTACTGGCACAGATATAGGTTTGCCAGTATTTGTTGCTTCCATGCCTCTAACTAAACCATCAGTAGATGCCATTGCAACAGCACGAACTGTATCTTCACCAAGGTGCTGTGCTACTTCACATATAACACTTCTTTTTTGAGCTTTATCTTCAATTACAAGAGCGTTGTAGATTTCTGGCAGTTTGCCGGAAGGAAATTGAACGTCTACAACAGGTCCGATAATCTGAAGAATTTTGCCTGTATTTTCAGCCATGTATGTTCTCCTAATTATTTTAATGCTTCAGCACCGTTGACAATGTCTAACAGCTCTGTAGTAATTGCTGCCTGTCTTGTTTTATTGTAATTTAAGACAAGCTTTTTAATCATTTCGCCGGCACTTCTAGTTGCGTTATCCATTGCAACCATTCTTGCACCATGTTCTCCGGCAACAGATTCAAGCATACTTTGGAATATACTTGTATTTATAAATTGAGGTAATAAACTGTTTAATATAACAGTAACGTCTGGTTCATATTCAAAGTCTGGATAGTTTGGCTCTGAACCACCCTCAACTGCAAGAGGTAATAATTTTTTATTTCTAACAACCTGGGAAGAAGTAGATTTAAATTCATTATATATAAGATGAACTTCATCAGCATCACTATTAATGAAAGCTTTTGATATAAGCCTGCCTACATTAACAGCATCACTAAAATTGTATTTGCCGCCAAAGCCAACCCACTTCTCAACAATTTCAAAACCACGCTTAGCAAAGAAATCAAATGCACGTTTACCTACTGGCACTATTTTTATAGTTTTGCCTTTGTTTTCCTTAGTAAAGTTATATGCTGCTTTTAATACATTTGAATTAAATGCACCGCATAACCCTTTATCACTTGTAACTACTACAAGGTAAATAGTCTGCACATTTTCTTTTGCTTCAAAAAAAGCATGTTCTGCATTGCCGCCTGCACGGTTAGAAAGTTCTTGTATCAGTTCTGCCAGCTTAGCTGAATATGGGCGCGCTGACTGCATAGCCTCAATAGCTTTACGCATTTTTGCAGCAGAAACCATTTTCATGGTTTTTGTTATCTTTTGCGTGTTGCTGACAGAATTTATTTTACGTTTAATATCGCGTGCACTAGCCATTAATTGCTCCTAATCTCCTAATATTAAGTGAGCATACTTACAGATTACTCTGAAGTTTTCTTATGCAGTAAATTGTTTTTTAAATGTATCTAAAGCAGATTTCATTTTATTAGTTAATTCATCAGAAATAACTTTTTTCTCTGCAATTTCTTCAAGTATGCCTAAACCACCAGATTTAAGATATGCTAAATAGTCCTGTTCAAACTTTCTAACATCTTTTACAGCTATATCATCTAAATAGCCGTTAATTGCTGCAAATATTACTGCAATTTGTTCTTGAACTGGGAATGGTTTATTTTTATTTTGTTTTAAAAGCTCCATTAAACGGCTGCCGCGTGTAAGCTGTTTCTGTGTAGCTGGGTCTAAATCGCTGCCAAATTGAGCAAATGCTGCCATTTCTCTGTATTGAGCAAGTTCAAGACGGAGTTTACCAGCAACTTGTTTCATTGCTTTGATTTGTGCAGAACCACCAACACGGGAAACTGATATACCTGCGTTAACAGCTGGACGGAAACCAGAGTTAAAAAGGTCTGTTTCTAAGAATATCTGACCATCTGTAATAGAAATTACGTTTGTTGGGATATACGCAGAAACGTCCCCTGCCTGTGTTTCAATGATTGGAAGTGCAGTTAATGAACCAGCACCTAAATCATCATTTAATTTTGCAGCCCTTTCTAATAATCTGGAATGTAAGTAGAATACATCACCAGGATATGCTTCACGGCCAGGTGGGCGGCGAAGTAATAATGACATTTGTCTGTATGCAGTAGCATGTTTAGATAAATCATCATATATTAAAAGTGCATGTTTGCCGTTATCTCTGAAATATTCACCCATTGTGCAGCCTGCAAGTGGGGCGATAAATTGAAGTGGTGCAGGGTCAGATGCTGTTGCTGCTACTACAATTGTATAATCCATAGCACCATGTTCTTCTAATGTTTGCACAACTTGTGCAACTGTTGAGCGTTTTTGACCAATAGCTACATAAACGCATATCATATTCTGCCCTTTTTGGTTGATAATTGTATCAAGAGCAATTGCAGTTTTACCAGTTTGACGGTCGCCAATAATAAGCTCCCTTTGACCTCTACCAATAGGTATCATTGAGTCAATAGCTTTGATACCTGTCTGTACTGGCTCATGAACTGGTTTTCTTAATACGATACCAGGGGCAACTTTTTCAATAACATCTGTTTTTTTAGCATTAATAGGACCTTTGCCGTCAATAGGCTGACCTAATGAGTTTACAACCCTGCCTACAAGTTCTTCACCAACTGGAACAGATGCAATTTTACCTGTGCGTTTTACAGTATCACCTTCTTTAATACCAAGGTAATCACCCATAATAACTACACCAACATTGTCCTCTTCCAAGTTCAATGTCATACCATAAACACCGCCAGGAAACTCAACTAATTCCCCAGCCATAACATTGTCAAGCCCGTAAACTTTGGCAATACCATCGCCTGCGCTGATTACGGTGCCAACTTCCTCCATAGCAACCTTTTTATCAAAATCTTTAATCTGGTCGCGTATGATCTGGCTTATTTCTTCCGCTTTTATGTGCATAAAGCCATGCTCCTTGAATATATTCTTTTACTTATGCATTACATAAGTTTAATAAATCTTACATTAATGAAGCTTTTAATTTGTCTAACTGACCTTTAATTGTAGCATCAAATAATATGCTGCCAAGCCTCACTCTAACGCCGCCGATAACTGACGGGTCAACTTTATCTTTTAAAACTACAGTTTTGCCTGTTATGTATTCTAACCTTTTAACAAGCTCTTTTTTAACAGAATCATCTGCATTAGTTGCAAATACTGCCTCTGCCTCAACTTTGTTTTCTGCTTCCATGATAAGATGTTTAACAGACTTATCAATATCTGCAAGTAAAATAAGACGTTTTTTCTCAATTAAAAGTGCTATAAATTTATATAACTCATCAGATATTTTACCTGATTTTTTAAGAGATGAAAATATAGCTAACTTTTCTTCATGAGGGATTGTTGGGTTTTTCACTACATTAGCAAAATCACTGCTTGTATGGTAAAGCTCTGCTAAAGCAGAAAGTTCGTCCCATACTTTTGCTGCACTGCCTGCATGATTTGTGTTAATGAAAGAGAAAAAAGCACCTGCGTAACGACGCGCAATAGTATTATTACTCACCTGCTACTCCCCTATACGTTTAACGTATTCATCTAATATTTTAGCAGCTGTACTGCCGCTTATTTCTTTAACAAGTTTTTGTTCTGCCTGGCTTGCAGCAAGCTCTACAGCCTCACGGTGTAAATCTTGAATAGCACGCTCTGTTTCTGATTCTATCATATTAATTGCAAACTGTTTCATTTGTTCAACATGTTTTTTAGCATCTGCAATCATATTTGCTCTTTCAGTTTCCGCAACTTTTTTAGCATTAACTTTCATTTCTTCCAGTTCTTTTTCAAGCTGCTTCATTTTTTCTTCATACTGCTTAACTTTTTCCACAGCCTCCTGCTTAGCAAGTTCTGCCTCAGCAAGTGCTGCTTTTATATCTTCAGTTCTTTTGATAAGCATAGCCTTAATACGTTTAGCTGTAAGTAAATATAAAAGTGCTGCAAATACTATAAACATAGCAACACGCCAGCCAAATGTTCTCCAATCAAGCTCACCACCAGCAGCAAATGCACTTAAAGGAAAAGAAAGCAGAGTTATTAATAAAAATAATCTTTTCATTTGCTCCCCCACTATGCCACATTACCTGAAATGGTTTTATAAATCATTTCACTAATTTCGCTTGATTCTTTTTGTAATGTCTGCCTTGCTGCATCATAAGACTGTTTTAATTCTTTACGAGATACTTCTGTAGATTTAGCTATATCTGCTTTTGCAGCAGCTATAATCGCCTCTACTTCTTTTGAAGCCTCCTCTTTCATTTTGATTTGATAAGCAGACATTTCTGCCCTGACAGCAAGAAGTTTTTCTTCATAAGCTTTTTTAGATTCTTCAACAGATTTAAGCCCAGAATCTGCTGTGGATTTAAGGCTCTTAATTTTCTCATCTCTTGCTTCAATAGTAGATTTTACAGGATTAAGATATAAAAACTTAGCCATGATAATAACTACAATAAGAAGAAAAAGTTGGATAAATAGAGTTTCGTCTAAACCGATAGAAATCATCAGCCATGCTCCTTATTAGATTTGGTAATATATCTTAAAAAATAAAATATATTAGTAATAAAATCACTCTTTCATTATGAACAATCTTATTAACAATTTACTTTATCAGTAATATTTTAATGTGTCAAGATTAAAACATTATATTAAAGTATGAAA
>DXAQ01000020.1 GCA_019116905.1 Candidatus Mucispirillum faecigallinarum
ATAATAACTATAATTTTATTGACTTAAATATACCAGCATAATATATTTATTATTAATAATATATTATAAATGGAAAATCTAATATGAAAATAATCATAAAAGATATTAAGGTAAAAAGTATATTAACTAAATCTAACCTGCCTGTTGCAGATTATTCAGTAAACCCATACGTTGGATGTGAGCATGAATGTAAATACTGCTATGCATCATTTATGAAAAGATTTACTAACCACAGCGAGCCATGGGGCAGTTTTGTAGATATTAAACACTGGCCTGATATAAAAAACCCGGAAAAATATAAAGGGAAAGAATTATTTTTAGGTTCAGTATGCGACCCATACCAGCCGGCAGAAGAAAAATATATGCGCACTCGCGCGCTGCTTGAGCAAATGCAGGGCAGCGGCTGTTCTTTAAGTATCGCTACAAAATCAGATTTAGTGCTTAGAGATTTAGATATTATTAAAACTTTTCCTAACGCCAGAGTTTCCTGGTCTATTAACACTCTTGATGAAAATTTTAAAAATGATATGGATAGGGCTGTCAGCATTGAAAGAAGATTTAATGCTATGAAAGCTTTTTACGATGCAGGCATAAGAACTACATGCTTTATTTCCCCTATTTTTCCAGAAATAACAGATGTACCTTCAATTATACAAAAAGCTAAAAATCAGTGTAATTTAATATGGCTTGAAAACTTAAATCTTCGCGGCGACTATAAATTTGTTATACTTAAATATATTGCTGAAAAATATCCAGAATTAAAATCACTTTATCAAGATATTTATATGAAAGGTGATAGAAGTTACTGGGCAAAATTAGATGCTGAAATGAAAGATTTCTGTGAAAAAGAAAATCTTTTATACGTTAGAAATGATGATTCTATTAAGCGACCATTTCACGAAAAACCTATTGTTGTTAATTACTTTTTCCATGAAGAAATTATCCCTTCTGCAAAAAATAAAAAAGCAGCTGAATAATCTACCCAGCTGCTCATATTTATTAATTAAACTTAATTCAATTAGTTTAATTGAGTTTCAGTTCCTGCTTCTGAACTACCAGCTGTAGAATCTGCACCAGAATTATCTGATGTAGAACCAGTTTCTGTACCTGTTTCTGCATCAGGTGTTGTTTCTGTTGTTGAACCATTGCCTGTTTCAGTTCCTGCGCCTTCATTACCTGCACTGCCTGTGTTATCACCAGTATCTGTGCCAGAATTTCCTGCATTATCTTCACTGCCAGTATTATCATCAGTTGTTACAGTAATATCTATATCAATTACTTTCATTACTGTTTTACTGCCAGTATATTCTTCCGCCTGAATTTCATCCTGAGTTACATCTGCTTTATAATATGTTTCTCTTTCTGTTCTTTCATCTTCTAATTGGAAATAAAGCGTATCACCAATAAGAGTTATATCATCTATTTCATACCTTGAATTTGCAGAAATGTCTGCTGGCAGGTTAACTATTTTTGGCTCTGCATTTTCTGTGTATGGAATATATTTGATTGTACTTCTACCTGATACGTAAGCTATACCATTTTCTCCAAAGAATATATGTTCTTCAGTATCTTCACTGATTTCTATAAATGGTTTCATTTCTTCATAATCAGTATTATTCCATGCTGTTTTTGTTACTGTATTTGTTTCTACATCATATACATAAAATGCATCACTGTCTAAAATTACCTGTTTATTTATAAATTTTGCTGTTGCATCATCTTCATTTCTAACAGGTCCTAATGCAGTAGATGCAATTACTGATGAATTTTCATTTAACATAACTTCTTCTTGAATTAAGCTTGTTTCATTAAGGCTTAAATTATAAAGAATATTATTTTCAAAGAAAAATATTTCATCTTTGCCGTTTTTAAAAGTTTTTACAGGAAGATTTTCTATGCCTGTTACAGTGCTGTCATTATCAATTAATTTAATCGCACTTATCCTGCCGTGTTCACTTTCTGGCTGATATACACCTTTACCGTCAGGAAATATAACTGCATAACTGTCATCAAATTTTTCATGCTGGTTTGTGCCTATTTGAATTACTTCTTTACTTTGTAAATCTAAACTGTAAGCACTGTTTTCACATAAAAAGTATGCTTTATTATTTCCTAATACTTCAAGAGTTTCTAAATCCTGACATTTTTGAAAAGCAGCATTTTCTACTACAATAATTTCTCCAGTTTTAACGTTTAATAAACCAATTCTATCAGTTCTTCTATTTGCCTGATTAGAAGTGCCGTCTACACTGTAAAGCTGCTCCAGCTCTAAACCTATCCAGTTATGACCTGCATAAACCATATCATCTACTATGGCATTATAGTTTTGACCGCCTATATTATAAACCGCCTCAGCAGTTGTATTATCTGCATACCTAAAATAAAGCCTTACACCATCACTTTCTTTACTTTCAAAATCATTATGATATTGATGCTGATTTTGATATTGATTTTGGTTTTGATATTGATTTTGATACTGATTTTGTTCCCTGCTGCTTTCTTTTGCATTTACAGCTGCTGAAACAGTAGTCTGTGGACCTGCTGTAAAATACTCTTTTACATTAGCAACCGAACCAGTGCTGCCAATTGTGCCGTCTGTTGATACATTCTGGTTTGATGAACCATTTGAATTATCATCTGCACACCCTGAAATAAATACTAATAATGAAATTAATACTAAATAAATAACCCTTACCATCATTATACACCTCCAATTATTGATAAAGTCAAATTGTTGTTTAACAAAATATAACATTCATCATTATTGTCGTTACATAATTTTAAATGGTTACATTTTTTTATATTTTATTTGCTTTTTTTATTATCTATTATATAATTACAGTAAATAATTTTTATTGGAGATAATATGGCAATAGGCGTATATGATTCCGGCATTGGCGGATTAACAGTATACAAAGCAGCAGCTGCATACTTTAAAAATCAGGATTTAATTTATCTTGGTGATGTGGCAAGAGTGCCTTATGGCAACCGTTCACGAGAAACTATTATCCGTTACAGTATAGAGTGCGGCACATTTTTAAAAGAAAAATATAATATTTCTGCATTAATTGTTGCCTGCAATACTATTTCTTCCCACGCTCTGCCTGCCCTTTCTGATGCACTTCATATTCCTATTTTAGGGGTTATAAAACCAGGGGCAAGGTATGCAGTAGACTTAACTAAAAATAAAAAAATAGGAGTGCTTGGCACTCATGCTACAGTTAACAGTAAAGCATATATTTATGCAATAAAAGAACTGCTGCCTGATGCTCAGGTTTACCAGCAAGCATGCCCACTCTTTGTGCCGCTTGTAGAAGAAGAAATATTAAGCGGAAAAGTGGCAGAAACTGTTGTAGAAGAAACTCTTAAAAATATTGCACAAACTGGTATAGATACTGTTATTCTTGGCTGCACCCATTACCCAGTATTGAAAGATTTAATCGCAAAATATCTGCCTAATGTATCTATTGTTGACAGCACACACTATATTATTGAAGATATTAAAAAACTTCACTTAGCAGAAAACGAAAAAGGACTACGGGAACTGCTTGTAACAGATGATACTCCAGCATTTTTATCACTTAAAAGTATGCTTGTTGGAAATGTGCCTGTGCAGGTTGTAGATATTAATAAATAAAATATATTGCTTATTATTTTATATAAACTAAAAAAAACCGCCGTATTTTAATACGACGGTTATTTTTTTACTTGATTTTTATAAATGTATGAATTTCATCAGGTATAATATTACATCATACCCATGCCACCCATACCACCCATGCCGCCCATATCAGGAACTGCAGGAGCAGCTTTTTCTTTGATTTCTGTGATTACTGCTTCTGTTGTAATCATAAGACCTGCAACTGATGCAGCATTTTGTAAAGCTGAACGTGTAACTTTTGTAGGGTCAATAACGCCTGCTGCCATCATATCTTCATAGCTTTCAGAATATGCGTTAAAACCATAGTTTATATTTTTGCTTGTTTTAATTTTATTTACAATAACGCTTGATTCAAGACCTGCATTTTCTACAATCTGGCGTAATGGATATTCTAACGCTCTTGAAATAATATTTACACCAACCTGCTGTTCTGCAGATACTTTTAAGTTTTTAAGAGCAGATGCAGTTCTTACTAATGCAACACCGCCTCCAGGAACGATACCTTCTTCTACTGCTGCTTTTGTAGCTGCAAGAGCGTCTTCTACTCTGTGTTTTTTCTCTTTCATTTCTGTTTCTGTTGCTGCACCAACTTTAATTACTGCAACACCGCCAATTAATTTAGCAAGACGTTCTTGAAGTTTTTCTCTGTCATAGTCGCTTGTAGTGTCTTCAATCTGTTTTCTGATTTGGTTTACTCTTGCTTTAATATCTTCACTGTTACCAGCGCCTTCAACTATTGTAGTGTTATCTTTATCAATAACAACTTTTTTCGCTCTGCCTAAATCTTCAAGCTCAACATTTTCTATTTTAATGCCTAAATCATCAGTAATAACCTGACCGCCAGTTAAAATTGCAATATCTTTAAGCATTTCTTTTCTTCTATCGCCAAAGCCAGGAGCTTTTACTGCTACACAGTTTAATGTTCCGCGAAGTTTGTTTAATACAAGTGTAGCAAGCGCTTCACCTTCAATATCTTCTGCAATAATAACAAATGGAGCGTTAACTTTTGCAAGTTTTTCTAATACTGGAAGAATATCTTTCATATTAGAGATTTTTTTCTCATGAATAATAATGTAAGCATTTTCTACTACTGCTTCCATAGTATCAGGATTATTTACAAAGTATGGAGAAAGGTAGCCTCTGTCAAACTGCATACCTTCAACTACATCTAAAACTGTTTCCATAGATTTGTTTTCTTCAATAGTGATAACGCCGTCTTTACCAACTTTATCCATTGCTTTTGCAATAATACCGCCGATTTCGTTATCGTTATTAGCTGAAATTGTACCAACCTGTTCAATTTCTTTATTAGTGCTTACTACTTTAGAAATTTTTTGAAGTTCTGCAATAACTGCCTCAACAGCTTTATCAATACCTCTTTTAATTTCCATAGGGTTCGCACCAGCTACCACGTTTTTCATACCGTCTCTGTAAATATATTGAGCAAGCACTGTTGCAGTAGTAGTTCCATCACCTGCTACATCGTTAGTTTTAGATGCAACTTCTTTAACCATTTGCGCACCAATATTTTCAAGAGGGTCTGCAAGCTCTACTTCTTTCGCAACACTAACACCATCTTTTGTGATTAATGGAGTACCGAATTTTTTTTCTATAACAACATTTCTTCCTTTTGGTCCAAGTGTTACTTTAACTGCATTTGCAAGCTGGTCAACACCACGCATAATTGCCTGACGTGCGTCTTCACTGAATGTAATATTTTTTGCCATTGTATAATATCTCCTAATCTTTATTTTATTAAATTATTAACCAATGATACCTAATATATCATCTTCTCTCATAATAAGCAGGTCTTCCCCGTCTATTTTAACTTCTGTGCCAGCATATTTGCTGAAAAGTACTTTATCTCCTGCTTTTACTGTTGGTTTTATAACATTACCATTATCTAAATATTTACCTGCACCAACTGCAACTACTTGACCTTCCTGTGGTTTTTCTTTTGCAGAATCAGGAATAAATATACCTGATGCAGTTTTTTCTTCGCTTTCAAAGCGTTTAACAATAACTCTGTCTTGTAAAGGTTGGATTTTAGCCATTATACCTCAAAGCCTCCTGTATTTATTTATAATTATTTATTTTATTTTTTTAGTGATACTCGTTAGCACTCACTTCTTATGAGTGCTAATATTACAATTAAGAGAAAAAAAAGCAAGGGGAAATTTTATATTTATGAAAAAAAATACAAATTTTCTGCAAAATAACTCTATTCTACCATATAACCTAAGTCAAAAAGGCTTGAATATTCATTTTTGCATACAATAATATGGTCTCTCAGCTTAACACCGATTGCTGCAAGACTGTCTGAGATAGTTTCTGTTAACTCAATATCTTTTTTAGATGGAGTGCTGTCTCCTGAAGGATGATTATGGGCAATAACTACACTAACCGCCTTATGTTTCAGCGCATACTCTGCCACCTGCCTTGGATAGACTATGGCACTGTTTACAACGCCCTCTGTTAATATCTTTTTATTTATAAGGCAGCCTTTACTGTTTAATAAAATAACAGCAAAATTTTCGTTTTCTGCAAAGCCTATATCATATTTTAAAAGCCTGTATATCTGCTCAGGACCTGAAAGCACCTGCTTTGTTTCATAATATGCGTTTTCTACCCTGTTATAAAACTCCGCTACTATTCTAAAAAAACGCTCCGTTTCTTTACCTGCACCCTCTATGTTCTGATAATCAATATTAAAAATACTGCCGATACTTCCTGCCTGCATTAGCATGTCCTTTGCAACAGGCTTTACATCTTTTCTAGGAATAGAATATCCTAAAAGTAATTCTAATATTTCATAATCTGCTAAAACAGAGGGCGCTTCATCAAACTTTTCCTTTAAACGCTTTCTATGCCCCTGATAATGAGGTTTATTATCCATAAATTTTAAAACTTAATCCCCAGCTCCGCACCTACACTGAAACCTGATAATGACTTAATATACGGGTTATTAATAGGCGTAAAGTCATATAAGTATTCCCCATATACCCTAAAAGCAAGTATATGATAGCTGTATTGAAGACCTGCCTGAGCAAGTATGCCGCCCCCTGATAAATTACTCTTATTTTGCGTGCCGTCCTGATATGTTGTATTTAAACTGCCAAATGTATAAACTGCACCAATAGAGCCAAATGGAGCAATACTTCCAAAAGATAACTCTACAGGATAAAGACCTGTTGCAAGCAGCCCAATATTATAAACTGTACCTTGAAATTTTGCAGATGCACCATTTATATCATAACTTTTATTACCGTCTGCATATCTTAAAAATGCCTGAAATTGAAGATGCTCATTATAATCATAAGCACCACCTATTTTTAACTGGTTTTGAAGCATACTTAAATATTTATTATCAGGCATAAAATAATTATAACCTACTCGCAAAGACCATTTCTTTTCATCTATCCTGTCAAGAGAGATTTTTTTCTTGTTAAAATCAGGCTTGCCTTTTGCATTTGTTTTCATATCACTTGTCTGCTCTTTGACTTGTGTGTTTTCTGCAGGCTTATTCTGCTCCTGTGCCTGAGCATTTACTGCATCAGTATTTTCTTCCTGAGCAAATACTTGAAATGATATAAATGTGCATAATAATGT
>DXAQ01000021.1 GCA_019116905.1 Candidatus Mucispirillum faecigallinarum
TAAGTTATTATGATAATTATACAATAAATGGTCAAAATGTTAATGGAACTTTAACTTTAAGTGAAAATATAGCAGATTTAGGTGGAATGGCTTGTATTACAGAGTATGCAGTAAGTAATGGTTTAGATTTAGATAAAATATATAAATCTTATGCATCAATCTGGGCAATAAAAGACAGACCTGAATATGAAGCATATAAACTTATTGTAGATGTTCATTCACCGGGTAAAGTACGAGTTAATGCAGTGCTTTCTGCTATTGATAATTTTTATACTACATACGATATAAAAGAGACGGACGGCATGTATAAAGAGCCATCAATTCGTCCGTCAATTTGGTAAAAAATACTTAATTTAAGTGCATTAAATTAAGTATGCAGATAAGCTGCTGCTTTTTAATGCACTTTTTATTGTCTGCAGCTGCTCATATTCTGACATAGTGTTAGTTGCATATTCCTGCATAGCATTATAACTTTTAATCATTTCCTGTTGATTTTCAGCAATAGTTTTTTCTTTACCTGCAACAGTAACATTTTTAGTGGCATAAGTAAAAAGTGCTGTATTTTTATTTTCGTTTGCAATTAAAATATTTTGCAAAGAAGCAGCCGAAAGGTCTGTTAATTTAAGGCTGCCATTATCGGAGAAAAATTCATTTTTAGAAAGGGGCAGCCCAGTATTTGTTTGATTTATAGTATATATATTATAATCTTTTTTATTTCCATTTTCATCAAAAACTCTGTCCCAGTAATCTTCTGCATTAAATTTTTGATTTTTTAAATCAACATATTCATTAGCAGTTAAACTATCTTTCAAAAGATTTTGACCTCTTTCAATAATATTTTTATTATAAAAATATGCTTCAATATCTTTAACGGTAAGCTGCGCCAGTTTATCTGGGTCAGTAAGTCCAATATCTTCGCCTAATTTTACAAGCAGCCCCCAGGATACATCATCCATATCCACATTATCAGGTTTAGAAGTCTTTTGAGCATTTTTTACAATTTCGTTCATATATGTATCATTAATTATCTGCGCACCATCACTTGTATCCTGATTTAATGAATTATAGTAAGAACTTTCTTTAGATTTTTGAGAAGAATTTCCTGAAATTGATAATTTATATGCAGACTGGGCATCATTTAAATTATTATTAGTATTTTCTTTATTTATTTGGTTATATTTTTCTAATTTATTATAGGCTTCTAATTTACTTTTATTAGTATTATCAATAGAATTAAGATTGTTAATATTATTTATTTCCATAAAAAACCCCCATTGAATGATATAATCGTCCAATGGGGATAAAATCTTTAATGGGAATTACATGCCGTATTTTTCATTATGCTGGCTTATATCAAGGCCAATATCTTCATTTTCTTCAGATACACGCATTGGTATAAATTTATTAATAATGTAGTATATAACATAGCTTGCAATAAAGCTGTAAGCAACAGTAATAATAATAGCAACTACGTGCATAAGAAATTCATGAGTGTTGCCTGCAAGCAGTCCGTTTACAAATACAGCTGTTAAAAGGCTTCCAACAATACCACCTACGCCGTGAGTAGGGAAAACATCAAGTGCATCATCTACTGAGTTAGAGAATGCATATATAGCCAGGTTGCAAACCATTGCAGTAATAAAACCGACAAAAAGGCTTTGTCCAACTGTTACCATACCAGCCATAGGAGTGATACCTACAAGCCCTGCTACTGCACCAACTGAAGCTGCAACAGCACCTGGTTTTCTTCCCATAAGAGAGTCAAAAGTAATCCATGTAATCATAGCAACAGCGGCTGCAGTGTTAGTATTTAAAAATGCTTTTACAGCAACGCCGTTTACTGCCAGTGATGAACCTGAGTTAAAACCAAACCAGCCTATCCATAATAAAGCCATACCAAGCAGTACGAAAGGAATATTTACTGGTATATTTGCAGAATGTTTTCTTTTACCAAGAAAAATAGCACCTGCAAGAGCAGCAACACCAGAAGATGTATGCACTACAAGACCGCCTGCAAAGTCAGTAACTCCCCATGACCTGAATAAACCGTCTGGATGCCATACCATGTGAGCAATAGGAGTATATACAACCAGCGAAAAAACTACAATAAATATAATGTATGCAGAAAAATGTACTCTTTCTGCAAATGAGCCTGTAATAAGTGCAGGTGTTAAAATTGCAAATTTCATTTGAAAAAGTGCAAATAATACAAGCGGTATAGTAGGTGATAAGGCAGCATCAGTAGCCCAGCCCACATTATCAAACATAAAAAATGTTGCAGGGTTGCCAATAATTCCGCCAATATCATCACCAAAAGAAAGGCTGAAACCAACAACTAACCAAATTATGCTGATTATACCCATAGCAATGTAACTTTGGAGCATAGTAGAAATAATATTTTTAGCTTTTACCATACCTCCATAGAAAAAAGAAACACCTGGTGTCATTAAAAGAACTAAAATAGAAGCAGTAATCATCCATGCTGTATCCGCGTAATTTATATTTTCATCAACAGCAGTGAATAATTCTTTACTTTCCGCAAAAAATAGTCCTGCAATAGAAATAACTGCAGTAATACAAAAAATAACAATCCATCTTGTTTTCATAGTAACCTCCTGATGCCTACTATAAAACAAATAGTGTGCCAAAAGGATAAAAACAATAACTTATTGATAAATGAGAGAATTTAAGAAAAAATAAAATAGAGAGTTTTTACAATTTTGTAAAACGGATAAAAATAGCTGTATGAAAATGTAAAAAAAATCCGCCTTTGAGGCGGATGCACATTTAATATCTTGGACGGTTTTTTTCTTTAAAGTAAACAAATACTAAAAAGATAATAAAAACTAATGCAATTACGCCAAAAACTACAAATACGAGCATATCTTTTCCTTGAATACCTTTTGTAGAAAGATGCTCTCTGGCTGCATCATACCCTGGTGCAACTTGTGCATAAAAATTGATATAAAATAAATTTAAAAAGTGATTAAGCAGGGAAAACATGTACACCTCCTTATATTATAATTATAATAGCAGTAATCATATCTTTTTTCAATGATTTTATTACAAAAAAATAAAAATAATTAAAAATTAAAAAAATCTATTGACAAACGAATAAAAATTATGTAGATATATCTTCGTCAGGTAGAGAAAATAAAATTGAATTTTTTATAAAAAATTACTTGACAAACATTTCAAAAAATTATATATACTATTTCCGCTTAATAAAGCGATATGCTGGTGTAGCTCAAACGGTAGAGCAGCTGACTTGTAATCAGCAGGTTGTGGGTTCAATTCCTATCACCAGCTTTTGATAAATGAGCCGCCTATTTGGGCGGCGAATTTTTACGGGGAGATACCCGAGTGGCCAAAGGGGGCGGGCTGTAAACCCGCTGGAATTTCCTTCGGAGGTTCGAATCCTCCTCTCCCCACCATCTTTGTTATGCGGGTGTAGCTCAGTTGGCTAGAGCATCAGCCTTCCAAGCTGAGGGTCGCGGGTTCGAATCCCGTCGCCCGCTTATCAATTAAAAGCACAATAACAGGAAACGGAAAAGAACTGCCCGAATGGCTCAGTCGGTTAGAGCGCGTCCTTGGTAAGGACGAGGTCCCCGGTTCAATTCCGGGTTCGGGCTTTTAATAAATATGTATATAATTTGTGTTAGAATAAATTATTTTTAAAAAAGTTAAAAAAATACTTGCATTATTTTTAATGTGAGTGTATAAGCATAAAAAATTACCGCTCCAAATCGAGCGGGAGCCGGGAGCCTTTTTGGTGGGACGGCGCTAATAAAAAGAAGGTTTGGTTCAATGAGAGAAATTGTCATTCTTGCTTGCAGCGAATGTAAGCGTCGTAATTACACTACTACTAAAAATAAAAAAACTATGACTGGCAAACTTGAAATTAAAAAATACTGCAAGTTTGACAAAAAACACACTCTGCATAAAGAAACTAAATAAGCAGGCGTTGTTTTAATATAGTTTTTGCAGAATATTTCTGCATAATTAGTGGTGTTACCACATTAATTCCTTTTAAGGAAAGGCTGCTTGAGCAGCAAATATCTTCAAAATATCAGAAGATATAAAAAATATGCTTTACTGCCATAAGTTTGGTGTAAGGCGTAAGATGATATAGACCAATAGCTCAATTGGCAGAGCACCGGTCTCCAAAACCGGGGGTTGGGGGTTCAAATCCCTCTTGGTCTGCCATCAGCTTTAAGAGAGGCTTATTGTGAAAAGTTTTAAACCTGTATCATTTTACAATCAGGTCAGAGATGAATTAAAAAAAGTAAACTGGCCTACAAAAGAAGCTACAATATCAACATCAATAGTTGTTGTAGTTGTAGTAGGTTTGATTACTGCTTATTTAGGCATAGTTGATGCAATAGTATCAAGACTTGCTCAGCAGATAATAGGTTAATTCTATGGCAAAACAATGGTATGTAGTTCACACATATTCCGGCTTTGAAAAACACGTTAAAACACTTTTGGAAAATAAAGTGCAGACTCAGGGGCTGGAAGAAGAAATAGGGGAAGTACTTATCCCTACTGAAGATGTGGTAGAGCTTAAAAACGGTAAAAGAAAAGTCAGTAAGAAAAAAACATTTCCAGGCTATATATTAGTTAATATGGAAATGAATAAAAAATTATGGCATGTTGTAAAAAGCCTGCCAAAAGTTACTGGTTTTGTAGGCGGGGTTGACCCAGTGCCTATATCAGAAAATGATGTTAATGCTATGCTTGCACTTGCTAAATCAGAAGCGCCTCGTATTGCATCAACATATATTAAAAATGATGTTGTAGAAGTTATTGACGGACCATTCCAGGGTTTTGATGGTGTAGTTGATGAAGTTACTCCTGAAAAAGAAAAAGTGCGTGTAATAGTCAGCATTTTTGGTCGTCAAACTCCTATTGAGCTTGATTATTTACAGGTTAAACGTAAAGACAAATAACCTGAGATTATATTTAAATTAAATTAGTCTTTAAGACGTTAATTTTTAGAGGTGCCAAATGGCAAAGAAGGTATTAGGGCAGATTAAACTGCTGATTGCTGCTGGTAAAGCAAATCCTTCACCACCAGTAGGGCCAGCACTTGGTCAACGTGGTGTAAATATTATGGAGTTCTGTAAAGCATTTAATGCACAGACTCAAAATTTAGGTGATTCTTCTGTACCTGTAATTATTACAGTATATGAAGACCGCAGCTTTACTTTTATTACTAAAATGCCACCTGCAACTGAACTTATTAAAAAAGAAATGAAGATTCAGAAAGGTTCAAGTAATGTTGGTAAAGCAAAACTTGGCGTTATATCTCGTGAGAGTTTAAAACGCGTAGCAGAAATAAAAATGCCGGATCTCAATACTAAAGACATAGACCAGGCTGTTAAAATAATAGCTGGTTCTGCTAAAAGTATGGGTTATGAGATTGAAGGCTAATGTAGAAAACTGGCAAGAGGAGCACGGAAATGTCCAGAAAAGGTAAAAAGTTCGCAGCAGCTTTTGGTTTAGTAGACCGCACTAAATTATATGATTTAGAAGAAGCTATTGCACTGTCACAAAAGGCAGCCTTTGCCAAGTTCGACGAAAGTGTTGATGCTGCAGTTAAATTAGGTGTAGACCCACGTCACTCAGACCAAATGGTTAGAGGGGCAGTAGTTCTTCCTAACGGTACAGGTAAAACTGTCCGCGTTGCAGTATTTGCAAAAGGCGACAAGGCTAAGGAAGCTGAAGCAGCCGGCGCTGACATTGTTGGCGGCGATGAATTAGTCACTAAGGTTGAGGGTGGCTATATGGAATTTGATAAAGTTGTGGCAACTCCAGACATGATGGCTAAGGTGGGCAAACTTGGTAAAGTGCTGGGACCACGCGGGCTTATGCCTAACCCAAAAGTAGGCACAGTTACAAATGATGTAACAAAAGCAGTTAAAGAATTAAAAGCTGGTATGGTGGAATTTAGAGTTGATAAAGCTGGTATTGTTCACGCACCAATCGGCAGAAAAAACTTTGAAACTAGCAAACTTGTTGAAAATATGAAAACTCTTGTTGATGCACTTGTAAAAGCTAAACCTGCATCAAGCAAAGGTATTTATTTAAGAGGTATCAATATTTCAACAACTATGGGGCCTGGTGTTAAAGTAGACCCTAAAAATTTCTAATCAATCTTATTTAAATTTATTTAATTAAAGATTGATTAATTTTGATATTTGATTTATTACAAAGGAAAAAAGCGGGTTGAAGAAACAGGGTCTGCCTTCGGTGTGCAGTATAATGCCTGTGGAAACTTATCTTTATATATTCAACCGGCTCTGTAATTTATGAGGTGATTACCTTGAAAATGCGTAAAGAGCAGAAAATAGAACTTGTAAATAGTATTACAGCTGAGATAAAAGAATCTGCCGGCGTAATTATTACTAATTACAAAGGTCTCACATTTAACCAAATGGATGAGATTCGCAGAAGCTTTAAAGAAGCTGGTAATGACTACCGTGTTATTAAAAACACACTTCTCAAAAAAGCGTTAAACGCTGAAAATATTACTGAGATAGACTACACACTTGTAGAGCCCACTGCACTTGTTGTAGTTAAAGAAGACTTTGCTGCTGCTGCCAAATTAGCAAAAAAATATGCTAAAGATGCTGCAATGTCTAAATTTTTCGTTATTAAAGGTGGTTATTTTGATGGAATGGCACTTGACCAGAGCGGCGTAGAAAAAATTGCTGACCTGCCATCCAGAGAAGAACTTTTGGCGAAAGCTCTCGGCAGCATGAACGCGCCGATTACGAATTTCGTGTCCGTGCTTGCGAATATTCCGCGCGGTCTCGTAAATGTGCTTAATGCATTAAAAACTAAAAAAGAAAACGAACAGTAGTAAAATTGGAGGCTTAAAATGGCTGTAACTAAAGATCAAGTTTTAGAATTTTTAAAAAATATGTCTGTTATTGAACTTGCAGACTTCGTAAAAGAATTAGAAGATGTATTCGGTGTTTCTGCAGCTGCACCTGTAGCAGTAGCAGCAGCTCCAGCAGCAGGCGGCGCAGCTCCTGCAGCAGCTGAAAAAACTGAATTTGATGTTATTTTAACTAATGGCGGCGCTCAAAAAGTGCAAGTTATTAAAGTAGTACGTGAAATCACTGGCTTAGGCTTAAAAGAAGCTAAAGCATTAGTTGATGAAGCACCAAAACCAGTTAAAGAAGGTATTGCTAAAGCTGAAGCTGAAGAAATTGCTAAAAAACTTACAGAAGCAGGCGGTACAGCTGAAGTTAAATAATTAGCTTAAAAGCTGATAAATTATTGTTATCAAACACATTTTGTGTTTAAAATATTGAGAGGGGGTTGCTCTGTATGGGTTTCCCCCTGTTTTGCTCAAAAAATCACGAACCAGCGGTGGTGAGAAAAGGATGCTTAATACAAAAAAACCAATAGAGCGTATCAATTTTTCTAAAATTAAGAAAGTAATTGATATACCAGACCTTATAGAGGTTCAAAAACAATCTTATGCTGAATTTCTTCAACAAGATGTGCCTGAAGACAAACGCAAGTTTCAAGGGCTTGAAGAAGTTTTCCGTGAAATTTTTCCTATTACAGATTTTAACGATACTTCTGTGCTTGAATACGTTAGCTATACAATTGAAAAAGCTAAATATACTCCACGTGAATCTATCGATAGAAATACAAACTATGCTGCACCATTAAAAGTTAAAGTTCGTCTTTCTACTCATGATATTAATGAGGATACAGGAGAGAAAATTACTTTATCAGCTACTGAAAGTGATGTATATCTCTGTGATATTCCTTTAATGACTGAAAGAGGCACATTTGTAATCAATGGTGTTGAAAGGGTTATTGTAAGCCAGCTGCACAGGTCTCCTGGTATATTTTTTGAAGACTTAACTGCTGGTAAAAGTGTTTCTGAAAAACACTTATATAGTGCCCGTATTATTCCATACAGAGGTTCCTGGCTTGATTTTGAATTTGATTCTAAGAACGTAATGTATGTGCGCATTGATAAAAAGAAAAAAATCCCTGTAACAGTTTTATTAAAAGCTTTAGGCTTAACTAATCAGGATATATTAGATACATATTATCAAAAAGATAAAATTACTATCGTTGATGGTAAATTTATCAGAGAATTTAATAAAGACCATATTATTACTGACCATAAACTCTCGTTAGGTATTAAAGACCCTGCAAGTGATGAATATATTGTTAAACCAAATGTATCTATCACAAAAGGTGCTTTTAAAAAGGTAATTAAATCAGGTCTTACAGAATATGAAATAGACCCAAAAGATTTAGTAGACAGCTATCTTGCTGCAGATATTATTGACCCTGAAAACGGTGAAATAATAGCAGAATCTAATTCTGTTGTTACAGAAGAACTTTTAGAGCAAATCACTGGGTTAGGTATTAAAGAATTCTCTATTTTATTTATTAACAGACAGACTTCTGATGCAGCTATTAGAGATATAATGGCTATTGATAAAATAAAAACTAAGGAAGAAGCTTTAATAGAAATCTATAAAAAACTTCGTCCTGGTGAACCTGCAACTGATGAAACAGCAGCTGCACAATTCCATAACCTTTTCTTTAACCCAAAACGTTATGATTTATCTCGTGTTGGTCGTTTAAAGATTAATAAAAGGCTTAAAATTTCAGAAGATGTTGTACCTTTAGACCAAATTATTCTTTCTAAAGAAGATATAGTAGAAACAGTTAGAGTTCTTAACAATATCCGTCTTGGCGTAGAGCATATAGATGATATTGACCACTTAGGACACAGACGTGTTAGAGCAGCAGGTGAGCAGTTACAAAACCATATCCGCATAGGTCTTGCTAGAATGGAAAAAACTGTTAAAGAGCGTATGAGTATTCAGGATTTAGAAGATTCTACTCCTCAAGACTTATTAAATGCCAAACCACTTTCTGCATCTATTAAAGAATTTTTTGGCAGTTATCAGCTTTCTCAGTTTATGGACCAAAACAACCCATTGTCTGAGATTACACATAAACGCCGTCTTTCAGCCTTAGGCCCTGGCGGTTTAAACAGAGATAGAGCAGGTTTTGAAGTGCGCGACGTTCACACTTCTCACTATGGCAGAATATGCCCTATTGAAACACCTGAAGGTCCAAACATTGGTTTGATTACTTCCCTTACTACTTATGCAAAAATCAATGAATTTGGTTTTATTGAAACACCTTACAGAAAGGTTGAAAATGGCAGAGTTACTGATGAAGTTGTATATATGTATGCACTTCAAGAAGAAGATTATTATATAGCGCAGGCTAACTCTCCGCTTGATGAAAACGGCTACTTTAAAACAGAAGAAGTTGCATGCCGTTATGCTGGTGAAAACTTAAATGCTCCAAAAGACCAGGTACAATTAATGGACGTTGCTCCAATGCAGATTGTATCTGTTTCTACAGCACTTATCCCATTCTTAGAGCATGATGATGCTAACCGTGCATTAATGGGTTCAAACATGCAGCGTCAGGCAGTACCATTAATTAGGACAGATGCGCCGATTGTTGGAACAGGGTTAGAGAGAAAAGTTGCAGTTGACTCTGGTTCTGCATTAATTACTACTCATGATGGTGTTGTAGATTATGTTGATGCAGATACAATAATCGTTCGTTATGTAAATGAAGACGGTTCATTTGGAATAGATGTACATGATTTAGTTAAATACCGCCGTTCAAACCAGGATACATGTATTAACTATAATGCAGGGGTTGTTCCTGGGCAGAAAGTTAAAAAAGGCGATACATTAGCAGACGGTGCATCAACAGACAGAGGCGAGCTTGCACTTGGAAGAAACATAGTAGTAGCATTCATGCCATGGATGGGTTACAACTATGAAGACTCCATATTAGTATCAGAAAAACTTGTTAAAGAAGATGCTTTCACATCTATTCACATAGAAGTATTTGAAATAGATGCAAGGGATACAAAACTTGGTGCAGAAGAAATAACTAGAGATATTCCAAATATATCAGAGGAAGCTCTTAGAAACTTAGATGAAAGTGGTATTATTAGAATAGGTGCAAAAGTATCAGAAGGTGATATTCTTGTTGGTAAAGTTACACCAAAAGGTGAAACTCAGGCAACACCTGAAGAAAAACTTTTACGTGCAATCTTTGGTGAAAAAGCAGGGGATGTAAAAGATGCATCTTTAAGAGTGCCGCCTGGCATATCAGGTACAATTTTAGATGTGCAGGTTATGACTCGCCGCGACATTAATAAAGACCATAGAACAGAAATTATTGAACAGCGTGAAGCTGAACGTATTGCTGCAGCTTATACAAGAGAAGTGGCAGCTATAGAAAATGCAAGAAAAGACAGAGTAATTTCTTTACTTATTGGTAAAACATTAAAATCAGACTGTGCAGGCTTAAAAGCAGGAACAGTATTAAGTGAAGAAAATCTTGCACCAATTTCTGCAAGAGAAATGGCAAAATTTGATATAGACGGTAAAGCTGAATTTGATGCAGAATATGCTAAGGCAGATGCTGTATGCACACAAGGCAAAAAAGAGGCAGAAGAAAAATTTCAGGATAAACGTAAAAAAATTGAAAAAGGCGATGAACTTTCAGCCGGCGTATTAAAATCAGTAAGAGTATATGTAGCTATTCGCAGACGTTTATCAGTTGGTGATAAAATGGCGGGCCGCCACGGTAACAAAGGTATTGTTTCTCGTATATTACCAGAAGAAGATATGCCATATCTTCCAGACGGTACACCAGTTGAAATAGTATTAAACCCACTTTCAGTGCCTTCACGTATGAACATTGGGCAGATACTTGAAACTCACTTAGGCTGGGCAGCTAAAAAGCTTGGTAAACATGTGGCAACAGAAGTATTTAATGGTGCAAAAGAGGCAGACATTAAAAAAATGCTTACAGAGGCTGGTTTCCAAAGCGACGGCCAGACAATTTTATATGACGGCAGAACAGGCGAAAGGTTTGACCAGGAAGTTACAGTTGGTGTAATGTATATGTTAAAACTTCACCACTTAGTAGATACAAAAATCCACGCTCGTTCAACTGGTCCATACTCACTTGTAACTCAACAGCCGCTTGGTGGTAAAGCTCAGTTTGGTGGCCAAAGACTTGGAGAAATGGAGGTTTGGGCGTTAGAAGCATACGGTGCTGCAAACATTCTGCAGGAAATGTTAACTGTTAAATCAGATGACGTGGAAGGCAGAACAGCAGTTTATGAATCTATTGTAAATGGTAATTTCAGCTTTACACCAAATATGCCTGAATCATTTAACGTTCTTATAAAAGAGCTGCAGGGTCTTGTACTTGATATTGAACTGCTTACAGGCGATGAGCTTATTACAAACGAGCAGTTAAACAATATGAGTGCTGGTATAAGAGATGAAGACATACCAAGCAGTGATGATGTAGTTAGAAGCATCAGCCTTGACGGCGATGATGATGATGACGATGATGAACCTTTAGATGACAAAGGGGAATAGATTAGAATATCCTGCAGAGTTAAAAGCTCTGCAGCGAGTAACAGTTAAGCAGAAGCTTAAAAACTTCATTTAATGAGGTAAATTTAATATTATGAAAAAAAGTATTAGAGACAATAAGAGTTCAGTGTTTTTTGATGCAATCCGTATAAAAATTGCATCTCCTGAAAAAATATTAAGCTGGTCATCAGGGGAAGTAACAAAACCTGAAACAATTAACTACAGAACATTCAAGCCTGAAAGAGATGGTCTTTTCTGTGCTAAAATATTTGGTCCTGTAAAAGACTGGGAATGTTTATGCGGTAAATATAAACGTATGAAACACAGGGGCATTGTCTGTGAAAAATGTGGTGTTGAAGTAATACAATCAAAAGTGCGCCGTGTACGTATGGGGCATATAGATTTAGCTTCTCCTGTATGTCATATATGGTTTTTTAAAGGCACACCATCGCGTATAGGCTCTATTCTTGATTTATCTATAAAAGATATTGAAAGGGTAGTATATTTTGAATCATATATTGTAACAGACCCTAAATCTTCCAACTTAAAAGAAAGGCAGATTTTAACAGAAGAACAGTATAGAAAAGCAGTTGAAGATTTTGGACCTAATGGCTTTGTAGCTAAAATAGGTGCAGAAGGTATAAAAGACTTACTTAAAAAAGTAGACCTTGATTTACTTTTAATTGAGCTTAAAAGCGAATTAAGGGAAACAAACAGTATGCAGAAACGCTTAAAGCTTGCTAAAAGATTAAGAGTAGTTGAAGCATTTAGAAAATCAAACAACCGCCCTGAATGGATGGTGCTTGATGTTATACCTGTTATACCACCAGAATTACGTCCGCTTGTACCACTTGACGGCGGCAGATTTGCAACAAGTGATTTAAATGACTTATACAGACGTGTTATTAATAGAAACAACCGTCTTAAAAAATTAATGGAATTAAACGCACCTGAAATTATTATACGTAACGAAAAACGTATGCTTCAGGAAGCAGTGGACGCTCTTTTTGATAACGGCAGAAGGGGCAGAATAATCCGTTCAAGCAATAAACGCCCATTAAAATCATTATCTGATATGATTAAAGGTAAAAACGGACGTTTCCGTCAAAACCTTTTAGGTAAAAGGGTTGACTATTCTGGTCGTTCAGTTATTGTTGCAGGTCCACACTTAAAAATGCATCAGTGCGGTCTTCCAAAATTAATGGCGTTAGAATTATTTAAACCATTCTTATATTATAAACTTGAAAAAGAGAGAGGTATAGCCTCTACTGTAAAACAGGCTAAAAGAATGGTTGAAGAACGCAGACAGGAAGTATGGGATGTATTAGAGGAAGTAATCAGGGAACACCCTGTATTATTAAACCGTGCCCCTACACTGCACAGGCTTGGTATTCAGGCATTTGAACCACAGTTAATAGAAGGAAAAGCAATCCAGCTGCACCCACTTGTTTGTACTGCATTTAACGCAGACTTTGACGGGGACCAAATGGCAGTTCACGTGCCTCTTTCATTTCAGGCACAGCTTGAAGCTAAAACACTTATGCTTTCAGCTTATAATATTTTATCACCTGCTAACGGTCAGCCGCTTGCAATTCCTACACAGGATATGGTTTTAGGTATTTATTACTTAACTCGTCCTTTAAGAAATGCACTTGGTAGTGGCAAAGTATATTCTTCTCCTGAAGAAGTAGTTATCGCTATTGACCATGGTAAACTTAGCTTACAGGCAGAAATCAAAGTAAGGATAGACGGCAAAATGTATGATACATCAGCAGGCCGTGTAATCTTATACGGTATCGTTCCAGAAGGTATTGATTTTGAGCAGGTAAACAAAGTTTTAGGTAAAAAAGAATTAGGTAAACTTGTTGACTATATTTATAAAAAATTAGGCAACTGGTATAGTGTAACATTCCTTGATAACTTAAAAGACTTAGGCTTTAAATATTCTACTATTGCTGGTTACTCTATTTGTATAGATGATATGATTATCCCAAAAGAGAAAAACGAGCTTATAGCAGAAGCTTATGGTAAAGTTCAGGAAATTGAAAAACACTACAGGGAAGAAGCTGCACTTTCAAAAGGTGAACGTTATAACCAGATAATTGACGTATGGTCTAAAACTAACGAAAAGATTACTGAAAAACTGATTAAAACTATTGAAAGTTTAGGCGGCGATGCTTCTAAAGAAAATAAAAGAGAAAAATATTATAATACACTGCATGTCATGAGTGATTCTGGTGCAAGGGGTTCTAAAGCACAGATTGCACAGCTTGCAGGTATGCGTGGTCTTATGGCTAAACCATCAGGTGAAATTATTGAAACACCTATTGACTCAAACTTCCGCGAAGGTTTAACTATGAGCCAGTACTTTATTTCAACACACGGTGCTCGTAAAGGTCTTGCAGATACAGCCTTAAAAACTGCAAACTCAGGTTACTTAACACGCCGTCTTGTTGATGTTGCTCAGGACTTAATTATATCAGAAGAAGACTGCGGCACAATTAAAGGTATTGAAGTTGGTCCATTATTCCAGGGTGCATCAGTAGTTGAAACACTTGGCGAAAGGATTTACGGCAGATATACATTAGAAGATTTATTTGATACATTAACAGATGAATTAATTGTTGAAGCAGATACTTTTATTGATGAAGAAGTTATAGAAAAAATTGAAAAAGCTGGTATCGATAAAGTTATGGTTCGCTCTGCATTAACATGCGACAGTGAATTTGGAATATGCAGAAAATGCTACGGTTTAGATTTAGCAACACGCCGTATGATAGAAATAGGCGAGGCAGCAGGTACAATTGCAGCTCAGTCTATTGGTGAACCTGGAACACAGCTTACAATGAGAACATTCCACATTGGTGGTATTGCATCTGCCGGTGGTATAGAATCATCTATGAGCTCAAGAATGGGCGGTATAGTTGCCTTTGAAGGTATGAAAACTTTACGTAACAGGAAAAATGAAATAGTTGTATTAAACAGAAACGGCTCTATTATGATAAAAGATGCAAGCGGCCGTGTACTTGAAAAATACACTCCTGGATACGGCAGTATTATCCGCGTAGAAGAAGGAGATAACGTAACAAAAGGCCAGTTATTATTTGACTGGGACCCACACGTATCTGTAATTATGACAGAGTTTGCAGGTACTGTTGCTTATGGTGATTTAATAGAAGGTGAAACATTAAAAGAGGAAGTAGACCAGACAACAAATATTTCTCAAAAAGTTGTTGTGGCTAACTCAAAAGAAAAACGCAGACCGCGTATATCTATTAAAGATGCGGATAACAAAACAGTTTATCGTTATGAGTTAACACCTGGTACTATTATTTCTTATAATGAGGGTGATGAAGTATATCCTGGTGATATTATTGCAAAAATCCCACGTGAAGCACAAAAAACTAAAGATATTACTGTTGGTCTTCCACGTGTTGCAGAGCTTTTTGAAGCAAGGAAACCAAAAGACCCAGCTATTATTGCAGAGATTGATGGTATAGTTAAAATAGAAAACGCTGTTCGCGGTATGAAAAAACTTACTATTGAAAACGAAAATACTGGTGATAAAAAAGTATACAGCATAAACACTATGCGCTATATTAACGCTCATGAAGGCGATTTTATCAGGGCTGGTGAGGCATTAATTGACGGTAATATTAACCCTCATGATATTTTAGCTGTATTAGGTGAAGAAGCACTTGCTAAATATTTAGTTGATGAAATACAGATAGTGTATAGAAAATCAGGGGTTAGCATTAACGATAAACATATTGAAGTTATTGTTCGTCAAATGCTTAAAAAAGTTGTTATTGAAGATGCCGGCGATTCTGACTTTATGCCTAATGAAGAAGTGTATAAAAGCGAATTTAAAAAAGTTCAGCAAGACCTTTTATTAGAAGGCAAAGAGCCGCCAAAAGGAAGACCTATATTACAAGGTATTACAAAAGCTGCCCTTAATACTGAAAGCTTTATTTCTGCTGCATCATTCCAGGAAACAACAAGAGTTCTTACAGATGCTGCTTGCTCTGGTAAAACAGACAGACTTCGCGGCTTAAAAGAAAATGTTATCATGGGTAAATTAATACCTGCGGGAACAGGTTCTAAACACATTGTAAGTGGTAAATTTAAATTTATCAATCAAGAAAGCCAATCATTATAAAATTAAAAGGGAGCTTTAATGACCCGAACCCAAATTTTTGGACAGATTTAAAATTATAC
>DXAQ01000022.1 GCA_019116905.1 Candidatus Mucispirillum faecigallinarum
TTGCAATCGTTTTTAGATTTTACACGGGTTTTTTTATAATAAATTATTCTTGCAGTAATAAAAAATAAAATATATAGTGGATATGGAAATAAAATTTAAAACAGTGGGAGAAGATTATGCGATATAAAAGCACAAGAGGTGGAGTAAGCGGGCTTTCTTTTGAAGAAGCTGTTATGATGGGTCTTGCAAGCGACGGCGGGCTGCTTATACCAGAAAAAATACCTTTTCTTAATGAAAAAGATTTAAAACATTTATCAGAGCTGCCATACACTAAACTTGCATTTGAAATAATGAATAGATATCAGGAAGGCATCCCTGCTCATGACCTTATGCAGATTATCCAAAAAAGTTATTCAAGATATGATACTGTTAATATGATACCTGTTAGAAAGGCAGCAGGTATGCGCATTGCAGAACTTTATCATGGACCTACATATTCATTTAAAGATATTGCATTACAGTTTTTAGGAAACCTTTTTGAATATATACTTACAAAAAACGGTCAGAAATTAAATATATTAGGTGCAACAAGCGGCGATACAGGCAGTGCTGCAATCTATGGAGTAAAGGGCAAACAAAATATTAATATATTTATGCTTTACCCTGCAAACAGAGTAAGTCAGGTGCAGGAACTTCAAATGACAACAACAGAATCACCAAATGTATTTTGTTTGGAAATAGGCGGCAATTTTGATAACTGTCAGGATTTAGTAAAACGTACGTTCAGCGATTTAGAATTTAAAGAAGAATTTAATTTAGGTGCAGTAAACTCTATTAACTGGGCAAGAATACTTGCGCAGACTGTATATTATTTCTGGATATATTTTAAAACAGTTCACAGAGTAGGCGATGAAATAAATGTGGTAGTTCCAACTGGTAACTTTGGTAATGTTTTTGCAGGTTATATTGCAAGAAGAATGGGGCTGCCTATATCAAAACTTATGATTGCTACAAACAGAAATAACATATTAACAAGAGCAGTTAAATTTGGTGATTACAGTATTGAAAGAGTGCATCCAACAATCAGCCCTGCAATGGATATTCAGGTTGCAAGTAACTTTGAAAGATATCTTTATTATCTTTATGGTGAAAACTGCGAAAAGGTAGTTGATGCTATGGAGCTTTTAAGGGTTGAAAAAGAAATTGATATACGCGGCCATTTATTAGGTCAGCTGCAGCGTGATTTTATTGCTGGTGAAGCATCTGACGAGCAGATGAAAGATACAATAAGAAAAGTGTTTGAGCAGTCAGATTACGTTGTTGACCCTCACACTGCATGCGGTATATATGCAGCAAACCAAATGGAAATAGTAGCAGATAATACAGTATGTTTATCAACTGCCCACCCAGCAAAATTCCCAGATGTAATACATGAAGTATTAGGAGTATGGCCAGAAATGCCTGAGGGGCTGCGTACATTAGAGGAAAGGCAGAAAAAATCTTATCAGATTATGCCTGAACTTGAAGATTTAAAAACATTTATTGCAAGTCATGCAAAATAATGGCAACGAAAGTAGATAAATTTGATTATAATCTGCCAAAAGAATTAATAGCACTTTATCCTGCCCAAAAGCGGGATAAGTGCAGGCTTATGCTTGTAGATACAGTAAACCAAAGCATAAAAGATTATATATTTTCAGACATAATAAACCTGATTGATGAAAACACATTTTTAGTTGTTAATAATACAAAAGTAAGAAACGCGCGCCTGCATGCAAAAAAAATAACAGGTGGCGCATCAGAAGTATTTGTTACTGATGTAATAGATAACACTCACTTTAAAGGTCTTGTGCGCGGTAAATTTAAAGAGGGTGATAAAGTTATTGCAGAGGGCATGGTTTTTACACTGCTTGAAAAAATGCAGGATGGTGTATGGCTTATTCAGTCTGAAAGCGATATAGAAAAAATAATGCAGGAAAAAGGCCATGTACCTTTACCTCCATATATAGATAGAGATGATACTTTGCAGGATAAAACAGATTATCAGACAGTATATGCAAAAAATACAGGTTCATCAGCAGCGCCTACAGCAGGTTTGCATTTTACTAATGATTTACTAGCAGACCTTAAAAATAAAGGGGTAGAAATAATAGAAATTACCTTAGATGTAGGTTTAGGCACATTTAGACCTGTTAAAACAGAATATATGGAAGACCATGAAATGCATTATGAAAGGTATTTTATACAAGAAGAAGCAGCAGAAAAAATAAACACATTAAAATCTAAGGGCAAAAGCTTACTGGCAGTAGGTTCAACAAGTGTGCGTGCATTAGAATCTGCTGCTAATGAAAAAGGTATAATCAAAAGTGGCGAAAGTTTATCTAACATATTTATTATGGAGCCTTATAAATTTAGGGTGGTAGACAATATGATAACAAACTTTCATCTTCCAAAATCAACTCTTTTAGCCATGGTTACAGCTCTTGGCGGTTATGATTTAATTATGCAGGCATACCATAAGGCAGTGCAGGAAAAATACAGGTTTTTCAGCTATGGTGATGCCATGATGATAAAAAGAAAATAACAAAATAAAATTATCCATAAATATTTAAAAAAATATCCAAAAAATAAATAAATAAAATTTGCTTTTTTTTATATATAATGTTATGTTATTATACTTATAATATAACTTTTGAGGGCATGTATGAAAAGTAAAGTACTTCTAATTGATGACAGCGTTACTATACACCGTGTAATAGACCTTTCTATTGATGTTGATAGATATGATATTGTAAAAGTATTTTCAAAAGAAGATGCAGCAATAAAAATGCAGTCAGAACAGTTTGACTATATACTGCTGGACAATAAACTTGATAACATAATCATTACAGAATACATAAAAGAATTAAAAGCAGCGCAGCCGTCTGCAGAAATTATTTTACTTGTTGGCGCATTTGACAGGTTTAATGAAAGCGACTTAGAAAAGACAGGTGCAGATGATTATTTAGTTAAACCATTTGATTCTCAGTCATTAAACGAAAAACTTTCATCAGATGCAGATATGATGCCTGCAGGCATTGTAGAAAAAATAGCAGAGGCAGATTTTGCAAGAGATAACGATGATTATATTGCCCCAGCTGCTGCAGCCTCTATCACAGGCGGCGAAGCAAATGAAGTCTTATCAAAACAGGAATATTTGGAAAATTTAGAAGAAGTACAGCCGGAAGATTTAACAGATAACGGTTATGTTGAAGATTTAGACAATGCCCCATCAACTGAATTTGATACAGCAATACAAAAAGCAGAAGAAAATGCCCAGAATGAAAATACAGCGCAGGAAAATATTATTGATGAACCTGCAGAAAGCGATGAAGTGGTTGAAGAAACAAGTTACGATGAGGCAGCAGAAGAAAACCCTGCAAATGTAGTAGATGAACCAGTTTTAGAAGATATTAAAGAAGAAATACCAGAAATCAGTGAAGAAGAAGTTACTGCTGCCCCTGTAGATACAGTAGAAGTGCCAGTAATGGACGAAAAAGAAGATGCAGAAGAAATAAAAATAGAAGAACCTGCAGAAGAAAATAATGAAGTTCAGGAAGAAGCAGAGCCAGTAAATGAAAGCACTGCGCATGATGAAACAGCAATTCCTGATAATATAACAGCAGTTCACAACCCAGTATTACCAGATATAAGTGATGCGGCAGAAATATCAGATGAATATCTTATGCAGGATAATCTTGCACCAGTTGATAATGACGGTCAGGAAATGCTTGATGAGTTCCCAGATTTTCCTGAAATGGACGATGTAACAACAGATGAGCTGCAGGACGATATGGAATCAGCTCCTGTAAATGAAAGTGAAGAAAAACAAGATGAAGAAATGCCAGTATCATTTGAAGAAAATGAGCCTGTAGCAGAAGAAAGTGCAGGACAGGAAGAAATAGAGCAGCCGAAAGAAGAAACAGAGCCTGTTATAAATAATGAACCTTTTGCAGAAACAGAAGAACCATTAGAAACAGAAACTTTAAAACAAGATAATGCAGAAGAAGACAATAATGCTCAGCTTGAAGAAAATGAGTTACAGCAGGAAGAAGTAAGGGCAGAAGAAAAAGAAGAATCTCTACTTGTAGATGATGATGACTGGCTTTCAGATGCTCCAAAAATAGAAGAAGAACAGGAATCAGAAACAGAAAAAGAACCTGAAAATGTAGAAATGCATGAAAATAATGAAGAATTACTAGCAGCAGATAGTGAAGAAAGGGCAGATAATGACTTATCAGCACTTGAAGATATAACTGCACAGGAAGAAAGTGCTGAAAACAGCGATGAGAATATGGCAGTTCCTCAGGAAATAGTGCAGGAAGAAGAACAGGATGAGCCTGCACTTGATGAAACAGCTCAAGAAAATATAGAAGAAACAAGTGATGAGCAGCAGGCAGAAGAAAATATAGAAAATATAGAAACAAACAGTGAGCCTGTAACTCTTGAAAGCGAGGTTGATTCTGCAGATACAGAACTTCCAGAAATGCCTGGGGTAGAAGAAATTGCAAATATGTCCCCATTAATGCAGGAAGAAACAGCAGAAAATAATGAGCAGCCAGAAGAAAACGAAATACCAGCAGCAAGTGAAGATGAAACTGATAATGATTTATCAGAACTTGAAGATATTACTGCACAGGAAGAAAGTGCTGAAAATATGGATGACAGCATAGCTGCACCACAGGAAACAGTGCAGGAAGAAACTGCTCCATTATCTAATGAGTTACCTGATGAAATACCTGCAGAAATACCAGCAGAAGAAACATCAGCAGTAGAAGAAAATAAGCCTGTTGCAGAAGAAATTGCAGAGGTAAAAGAAGAATCTCAGGTAGAAGAAACTGCAGTTCAGCCAAAACAAGAGTCTGTAATAAATCAGGCAGCACATCAGGAAAGCAGTGTAAAACATGCAGAAACATACAGCCCTGAAAATACAGGCAGGTTTGGCGGTATAACAGTAACAATAAGCAGAGATGAAATTATGGCAATGCTTGGCAACGCAATAGATAAATCTTTCTTAGAAGAAGCAGTGAAAGAAGTAATTGCTGCAAATATGAAAGATATTGTTAGAAATATTGTGCCGGCAATTGCAGAAAAATATATTAAAGAAGAAATAGAAAGGTTAAAAAACGATGAGTAGGCGTGGTGAAACACAAAAAACAGGTTACAGACAAAGCGGCGTAGATATTGATGAGGGAAACAGATTTATTTCTTTAATTAAATCATCAGTAGAAAGCACAAAAATAAATGGAGTAATAGGCGGCATAGGTGGTTTTGCAGGGCTTTTCAGTTTAGCAGAATTTAAAGATATGGAGGAGCCTGTTTTAGTGTCAGGAGCAGACGGTGTTGGCACTAAATTAAAAGTAGCATTAATGAGTGAAAAATATGATACAGTAGGTATTGATTTAGTAGCAATGAGTGTAAATGATTTACTTGTAACAGGTGCAAAACCATTATTTTTCTTAGATTATGTAGCAGTTGGGAAATTATTTCCTGAAACAATGAAAGATGTGGTAATTGGTGTATCTGCCGGCTGTATTGATGCAGGCTGCGCTCTGCTTGGCGGTGAAACTGCTGAAATGCCAGGTCTTTATGCTAATAAAGATTTTGATTTAGCAGGCTTTGCAGTAGGTATTGTTGATAAGAAAAAGATTATAGACGGCTCAAATATAAAAGAGGGCGATGTAATAATCGGAATCTCAAGTTCAGGTTTTCACAGTAACGGATATTCGCTGCTTAGAAATGTGCTGTTTAACGATATGGGTTATAAAGCATCAGACATATTTTATGATAATGTAACAGTTGCAGAGGCGCTGCTTGCTCCAACTAAAATTTATTCAAAAGTAGTGCAGCATGTAACAAGTAAAGTAAATGTAAAAGGTATGGTACATATTACAGGGGGCGGCTTTTACGATAATATACCACGTGTGCTGCCAAAAGATATTTCTGCAGAGATTGATGTATCTAAAGTGGAGCTTCCAAAAGTAATTAAAAAATTTGCAGAAGTGTCAGATATTGATAAGCATGAGCTTTACAGAGTATTTAATATGGGTGTTGGTTATATATTTGTTGTATCAAAAGAAGATGCAGCAGATACAGTAAAAGCAGCAGAAGAAGCAGGAGAAAAAGCATATATTATAGGTAAAGCAATTAAAGGCGAAAATATTGTAAAAATTAAAGGAATTGATTTTGATTAATATTGCAGTGTTTGTTTCAGGCAGAGGAAGTAATTTTTTAGCTCTGCTTAAAAATATAGAAAAAGGTGTTCTTAAAAACTGCCAGATTTCAGTTGTATTTTCTAACAACCCAAACGCCAAAGGGTTAGAATATGCAGAAAATGCAGGTATTAAAACAATAGTAATACCATCAAAAAACAGGCAGGACAGGGAGAATTACGATAAAGAGATAATCAATGCACTTGCTCCATATAATATTGATTTAATATGTTTAGCAGGTTATATGCGTATTGTTACAAGCGAGCTTGTGCAGGCGTATAAAAATAAGATTATCAATATTCATCCAGCCTTACTGCCATCATTTCCAGGACTTCATGCACAAAAGCAGGCATTAGATTATGGCGTAAAAGTTGCAGGCTGTACTGTGCATTTTGTAGATGAGGGTATGGATACAGGGGCAGTAATATTACAAAAAACAGTGCCTGTATATGATAATGATACAGAGGAAAGTTTATCTGCAAGAATATTAGAGCAGGAGCATATAGCATATAGTGAGGCAGTAGCTCTATATGCCGAAGGCTTACTTAAAATAGAGGGCAGAAAAGTTATAACAATGGATAAAAGTAAATGAATAAGTTAAAGGTATTAATAATAGTAATAGTGCTTTTAGTGCTTACCAATATGACAATAATGGTATTCCTTTCAGGAGGCAGCAGGATGGCAGAAAATAATAATGGTGCCACAGTTTTAACTAAAAAAAGAGATTTTACAAAAACAGTTACAATACAATTAATGGTAAAAGGCGGTTTATTTGCTGAAAATAAAGATAATAACGGTATAGGCTCACTTTTTTCAAGAGTGTGGGTAAAAAGTAATAAAGTACTTGAAACAGTAGAATTTTATGGTGGCAGTGTAAGTGCAAAAGTTTCGCCTTTTGCATTAGAAGTGCGTTTATCCATTCCAAGTGAACATATTGATAAAGTGTATGCTGATTTTGCATCGTTTCTGGCAAATCCTGAATTTAAGGAAGATATTTTTGAAAGAGAAAAAATGCAGTATATAGATGAATTAAAAACATCACTTGATGACCCTAACTTAATAGCGCAGAATGGGTTTATGGCTCTTGCATTTAAAGGCTCTCCTTACGAAATGCCTGTGGAAGGAAAAATAGAAAGTGTTGAAAAAATCACTTTTAATGATATTAAAGAGTATTATAAAAATAATATTAAATCATCATATATAGTTGCAGTAATTGCAGGTAATTTTGATGAGGGCTTATATACATCACTTAATTCAACACTTTCAAGCCTTGAAAAAGGCAGCCCTTATGTTTATGACTGCAGCAATACAGCTATACTTGAAGAAAGAAGTCAGGAAGAAGTTGATGCAAGAATCAAGCAGGCAAAAGTATATATTGGCTATACTGCACCAGATGCAAGAAGCAATGATTATGCAGCATTAAAAGTGTTAACAGATATACTTGGCGGTGGTATGAGTTCAAGATATTTTACAGAAATACGTAAAAATTCAAGTTACGCCTATGCTGTTGGGGCAGGTTATCCAACAAGATACTGCGCATCAAGATTTTTCATATCTATGGGGCTTGATTATGACAATATAGATTCTGCAATTAAAAAGATTGATGAAATAAACTTAAATCTTGATAAAACAATTACAGAAGAAGAAATAGAAAAAGCAAGAAAATCTATGATAGGTTCATCACTTATTGATACCCAGACTAATGGCAGCATAGCGTGGGCTATGGCGTTTTATGAAACAATGGGGCTTGGTGCAGATTATTATGAAAAATATGTAGATACATTAAAACATATTAATAAAGATGCTTTAATAAAGGCAGCAGAAATATTTAAAACTCCAAAAGCGATATATATATTAAAACCAGAACAAGATAAAAAATAGCGATGGTATGGTTATGGATATAAAATGTGGAATAGGTTTTGATGCTCATAAGTTTGATGAAACAAGAAAGCTTTTTTTAGGTGGAATTGAAATACCGCACACAAAAGGGCTTTTAGGCCACAGCGATGCTGATGTATTAATTCATGCGATAATTGACAGCCTTGCAGGTCCTGCGTTTGGTAAAGATATTGGTATGCTTTTTCCTGACAGCAGTGATGAGTATAAAGATATTGATTCTAAAATACTTTTGCAGCGTGTTGCAGAAATGATATATTATGATGACTGGCGTATATCTCACATTGATGCAGAAGTAATAGCGCAGGAGCCAAAACTTATGCCATATATCCCAGAAATGCAGCGAGTGCTTGCAGAAATTATGGGTATAAAAACAACATCTATAACAATAAAAGCAACAACCACAGAAAAAATGGGGTTTACAGGCAGAGGGGAAGGGATAGCCGCCCTTGCATCATCAATATTAATTAAGGGAGCTTAATGAGGGTATCTATTGCCAGCCTTGGCGGTGCTGGAGAGATAGGAATGAATATGTATATCTATGAAACAGATAGATATGCTGTAATAGTTGACTGCGGTGTTAAATTTACAAAAAGCGACGAACCGGGCGTTGACCTTATTATTCCAGATTTTTCATATTTAAACACAATAAAACAAAAAAATATTATGCTTATTCTTACACATGCTCATGAGGACCATATAGGAGCAGTGCCTTTTTTAATTAAAGAATATGCTGATACTGCACTAGTATGCGGCAGATATACATGGGATATACTGCACAGGAAATTAAAGGAATACGATTTATCAGTAAACCAAATATATATAGATGACTTTAAAACATTTGAATGGGGTGATATAGAAATAACAGCATACCCTATCAGCCATTCAGTTCATGGAACTTATGCAGTATTTTTAAAAATGGCAGAAGAATTTAAAGTTATGCATATATCAGATTATAAAATTGATGCAGCACCTGTAACCTGCGCGCCTTTTCCTATTGCAGAATTTCATAAGTTAGGAATGGATAAAGTAGACTGCCTTATGGCAGATTCTACAAATATAGTAAAGCAGGGTTTTACTAAGGGCGAGCGTTCTGTAGTTAAAGGTATAGAAGAAGTATTTAAAACAAGCACAGGTAGAATATTTTTTACAACTTTTGCATCCAATACAGAAAGACTGCAGACTGTTTTTAACTGTGCAGAAAAATATGGCAGAAAAGTAGTTCTTGAAGGTTCATCAATGATAAAAAATGTTGATGCAGCAAGGAAACATGGGAAACTGCATTTTGATGACAGCATATTAGTATCAAGAAAACAGGTAGAAAAAATAGAAGAAAACAGAATATGTTTTATAGCAACAGGCTCTCAGGGGGAAGGCGCAAGCGTAATCACAAAAATATCAGAAAATGATTACTCTAATATAAGGGTGAGAAAAAATGATACTTTTGTATTTTCTTCCAGAATAATACCAGGTAATGAGCATAGGATAATATATATAATAAATAATGTATATGCAAATGGCGGTAGGGTAATTACAGCAGATGATTTACCAATACACGTATCAGGACACGCATCAAAAGAAGATGCATTACTTTTAATAAATTTATTAAAACCTAAATACCTTGTGCCAATCCATGGTGAAGTGCAGCATTTAATAAAGTATAAAGATATGGCAAAAGAGCATGGAATGGATGAAGAAAATATTTTATTTTTTCTTGCTGGTAATAAATTAATATTTGAAAATGGAAGATATATAGAAACTGAGGAAATAGAATCAGGTAAAATATATGTAGATTTAAATACAGAGCAGTTAATAAGTGCAGAGGGTTTAAAAGAAAGAAAAAGACTTGCAATTAATGGGGCAGTTGTGGTAGTAAATAGTGCAGACAAGGCAGAAAATATAAATGAAAATAACATTATAATAGAGCTTATAGGCTTTGAGATAAAGCAGGAATATTTAGATATATTAAAGCAGTCATTAATAGATTATAACCAAATAAATAACGGCGAAAAAATCATAAAAGAAGATTTTAAAGAATATGCAGAAAATACTGTTAAAAAATTTTTTAAAAAAAGGTTTAGTAAAAAGCCGTTAATAAATATAATAAATACTAAAATGGAGCAGTAAAGAATGAGCACAATAAATGCAGTAATATTAGGGATTTTACAAGGATTAACGGAATTTTTACCAGTCAGCAGTTCAGGCCATTTAGCAATAGGTAAATATATATTAGATTTTGAGTCCCCAGATTTACTTTTTGATGTTATGCTGCATGTGGCTACACTTTTAGTAGTGCTTATATATTTTCGCAAGCGTGTTTTTTTAATTATTAAAGCATTTTTTGGTATATTTATAAAAAGGTTTCAAAAAGATTATTTTGAAAACAAAAGGTTTTTATGGGGTATTATTATTGCATCAATCCCAACAGCACATATTGGTCTCACATTTGAAAAATATGCAATGCAGTATTTTGAAACTATAACATTTGTAGGTTATGCATTAATATTTACTTCAATTTTATTAGTTATATCAGATAGATTTAACGGCAGAGAAAAATTAACGGCAGGAAAAAGTATTATTATAGGTATCGCTCAGGGTATAGCAGTAACACCGGGAATATCAAGAAGCGGCACAACAATAGCTGTCAGCTGTATGCTTGGAATAGATAGAGATGAGGCGGCAGAGTTTTCATTTTTACTATCAGTTCCTGCAATACTTGGAGCAATGATATTAGAATTAAAAGATGTAACAATCAACAGCGCAGATGTATTAGTTCCTTATGGGGCAGGAATGGCAGCAGCATTTGTATCTGGCTTTATAGTTATAGGTCTTATGATGCAGTTTATTAGAAAAGCGCAGCTTAAAGTATTTGCAGTATATTGTTTATTATTAGGTTTAGCAGTGGTTATATTCTTATGAAAAAACGCAAAAATTCTGTAAACAGAAATACAGTTAAACAGTCAAAGCAGGATAAAGGAATATCAAGCGATATTCTTTTGCTTTTTTTTGGATTAATAGCAGTATTTTTTCTGCTTTCGCTGCTTTCATATTCTGAGCAGGACCCAGGCTATTCAACAATAGAGTTTTCAAAATATAACGATACCGGGGTTGATAATCTTTTTGGCAAGGCAGGAGCATATACTGCAGATTTTCTGGGTATATATTTTGGCTGGACGGCGCTTTTTATACCATTTCTCTCCATATATATATCTGTTCTTTTATACAGATATAAAAAAGGTCTTACATTTATGATGTCCCCTATATTAGGGTTTATTTACGGTTTAGGAGCAATAATAAGCCTGGCAATTATAAGTGGGCTTATAGGCGGCATGGACTTTTATTTTACAAAACAGCCGGCAGGTGCAACACTTGGCGCTCTTGGCAGCAGCTTTATACTATCATTTATGGGCAGAGTAGGTGGAATAATAGTATTTTCATTTTTAATTTTAGCTTTTGCTATGCTGCTTTTTTCAATATCATTTTCAGATATGGGCCATGGGTTTAGAGTGCTTTTTAGTTATATAAAAAGATTTGTATGCTTTGTTAAAGGGTTATTTAATAAAGAGAAAAAAGAAGAAATTGTTGAAAATAATGATGATGAATATGATGATGAAGAAGAATATGAAGAAAGAGTAGGAATCATTGAAAGGATAAGAGCCTTTTTCCAAAATATTTTCAAAAGTAAAAAAAATGAAGAAAAACAGGTTACAGCATTAGAGCTTTATGAAAAGCAGCCTGAAAAATTACTTGATAAAGATGAGCTTGAAGCAATATCCAGTATTAAGTTTTTAAATGCAGGAGAGGAGCATTTATCAAAAGATGAAGTAAGTGAAGAAAGCCATATAATAGATATAGAGCCTGAAAAAGAAAATGTAATGCATGAAGAAATAAAAGAAAGAGTTCCTGCACCTATTGAAGAAGTAAAAGAAAAGAAAGAAGAAATAATAATAAATAAGCAGGAGCAGGAGCCTTTAATTAAGCAGGCTTACATTTCAGAAGATGTAAAAGAAGAAAGTAATAACGATGAAATAGAAATGCGGGAAATGGAAACAGTAAAAAAAGCCCATTTTATAACATATAATATACCACTAAGTATTTTAAAAGACCCTGTGAATAACGTAAAAATAGACAGCGCAGAAGAAATGAAAGCGCAGGGTGATTTATTAACTCAAAAGCTTTTAGATTTTGGAATATCAGGTACAGTTCGTGCAATACAGCCGGGTCCTGTTGTTACAATGTTTGAGTTTGAACCAGTTGCTGGCACAAGGGTTTCAAAAATCGCATCTCTTGAAAGTGATTTAGCATTAAGTATGAGTGCATTATCTATTCGTATAATTGCTCCAATACCTGGTAAAAATGCGGTGGGCATAGAAATACCTAATAAAAACAGGCAGTCAGTATCTATAAAAGAGTTATTACAAACAAGCGAATTTAAAAACAGCAAATCACCGCTTACGGTGGCATTAGGTAAAGATGTTATAGGAAAACCATATATGTCTGATATCCGCAAAATGCCTCACTTACTTGTGGCAGGTACAACAGGCAGTGGTAAATCTGTAGGTATTAATACTATGATTTGCTCTATATTATATAAATCATCACCTGATGAAGTAAAATTTATAATGATAGACCCAAAAATGGTGGAATTAAGTATATATGACGGCATACCGCACTTAATGGCTCCTGTTGTAACAGATACAAGGCTTGCAGCAAGTGTATTAAAAAACGTAGTAGCAGAAATGACTAGAAGATATACACTGCTTGCAGAGAAAAAGGTAAGGAATTTAGACGGCTATAACGAAATAATAAAAGATGATGATGAGGCAGAGCGTATGCCTTATCTTGTAGTAATAGTAGATGAGTTTGCAGATTTAATGATGGTTGCAGGAAAAGATGTGGAAATGTCTATTGCTCGTATTGCACAAATGGCACGTGCAGTAGGAATACATTTAATTATTGCAACACAAAGGCCTACAACAAATGTAATAACAGGGCTTATAAAAGCAAATATGCCTGCAAGGTTATCATTTAAAGTTTCTCAAAAAAATGATTCACGTGTAATATTAGACCAAAACGGAGCAGATACCCTTTTAGGTATGGGGGACAGCCTTTTTATACCACCTGGCACAAGTGATGCTATCCGTATACACGGCGCATTTGTATCAGATGATGAAGTAAGGGGAATAGTAGAATATCTGCATGAACAGTATGGCGAGCCTGAATATAATATGGCAATGGTGCAGGAAGTAAAAGAGGGCGGCACAGTATCAGATGATGAAGATGAAGACGTATTATATCAGCAGGCAGTAGATATGGTAATGGATAAAGGCACAGCATCAATATCTATGATACAGCGTATGTTTAAAATAGGATATAACAGAGCTGCAAGAATAGTAGAGATGATGGAAGCTCGCGGTATATTAGAACCAAGTGACGGCACAGCTAAGCCTAGAAAGGTTATAAGAAGGTAGAATATGGCTCATATTTCAATAGATTTACCAAGCATAAGCCAGCAGCAGAAAAAGAAGTTAATAGAGGGTATGCAGGCTCTTTTATCAGAAATAGCAGAAATAGATAAAAGTGAAATATCTGTATCACTGCATGAACTGCCAAGAGAGAATATGAACAGCAGTGAAAATAATATTAAAAGCGTAAAAGAAGAAAATAAACAGACAAAATCAGAAGAAAAAGAAGTAAAGAAAAAATCTTTTTTTAAAGAAATATTTCCATAAACTATGTATTAGAAATCCAATAAAATGCAAAGAAAGGTATTGCTATAACCGTTATAAAAACAATAAGTAATATAAAAGATAAAATATGAATAAATAAAATAATTATATCTTTTAATGATGAATTATTTTTCTTCGGAAAATAGTAGTCATAATATTTAATCTTATATAGAGAATAAATAAAAAATGGAAAAAAAAGCAGTGGATAAATAATGATTAATTCAAAAAGATATTGAAATTTAGAAACATAATTTAAAAAAATAAAATCAAAAAAATATAAGCATAAAAATAAGCATAATAGAATATAAAAGACAGGCTTATACGTATAAAATTTACATGGCAGAAACTTATTAAATAAATCAAAAAATAGAATAAATATATAACTTAATATATTAATAAAAACAAATGCATTAATATCATCCGTAAGATAGCGGAAAGACCATTCAGGCGATTTTTTACCAGTGAATAAATCATATATACTTCCATAACCATAATTTATTAAAATATGAAAAAATAAATAATTAAAGAAAATTAAATATAAGCTAAAAAAATTAATTTTATAAAGTTTTAAAGGTTTTATACTATGATTTTCCATAGGATTATCTCCAAATTATTTATATACAGGTACAAAACCAGTAAATAAACCTGTTAAATAAGATAAAATAAAAAATAAAACTGACATAAAAGCAATAAGAATAAACAATATAAATAACTCAAATAAAAATAAATCAACCTGCATAGAGGGCAGTATTTTCATTGTTTTACCGTATGGATAAAATATTTTATAATATTTAAGTTTAATAAAAATATAAATAAATAAAGGTGTATAAAAAATAAAAAAATATATAAATTTAAGAAATTTAAAATAAGGAATAAAAGAAAGAATAAAAATAATACAAAAAACAAATATAAATTTTATTAAAATACTACAAAATATTTTTTTATCATAAAGGGCAGGAAAAGTAAATTTAGTCTGTAATTTATTAAACAAATACATAAAAAATAAATTTAAAGGAATAATATAAAAATTATTATAAAAAAGATGTATATCAAAAGAAAAAGTATAAAAAATAAAAGCTGCAAATAATAAGCCGTTAATAATAAATATCTGGTGATTGATTTTTTTTATGACCTTTTTACGCATAAATCAATTATGTTTTTCTCCATAATTTATTTCATTTATTAAATCATATACGCGCTTTACTTCCTTTTTTAAATCATCTATATTTGATGAATTATCAATAATAAAGTCAGCATATTTAAGCCTTTCAACTTGCGCCATTTGGCATGAAATAATCTTTTCAGCATCACTTATAGATATATTATCTCTTTGCATAACTCTATTAATCTGCACATCTTTATTACATGTTACAATAATTACTGCATCATAATTTTTATAACTTCCACTTTCTATCATTAATGCAGCATGGGTAATAACAACGGATTTGCTGTCTTTGCCATATATTGCTGCTCTTTTTTTCCGTTCATATTCATATATGGCAGGATGAACTATATTTTCTAATACTTTAAGTTTTTCTTTATTATTAAAAACTATGCTTCCAAGTTTTTTTCTAATAATATTTTTATTTTCATCTAAAATATCTTTTCCAAAATAAGAAACGATTTGATTATAGGCAGGCCCATTTATTTCCATTACTTTTCTACTTGTTATATCTGAATCAATAGTATAAAAGCCTAAGCTTTCAAAAATTTCAGCAACCTTGCTTTTGCCACATCCTATGCCGCCAGTCATGCCAATATTACGCATCGTATAACTCTTTTATAACCTGAATCTGTTCTTCTTTTGAAAGTGAAGATAAAAAGTAGCAGAAATAATCTGCCTGAAAATCTCTGCATACCTGTGGTCTGTTTTCATAATCACCGCATCTGCCGTCAGGCAGTAAGTGAATACATGGCTCTCCTGCTTTTTTATTAAGGGATGAAATACTGTAAGCAATGCAGCATGTGCCGCACATATCACATTCTATTTTATTACTCATATATTACTCACTTATGCAATTATTAGTAAGAGTGCCTATATTATCAATAGTAATTTCTATTACATCATTATGCTGCACTTCTACTGCGCTGCTTGGTGTGCCTGTTAAAATAATATCTCCAGGGTTTAATGTCATTATATGTGAAAGGTATGATATTTGGTAGTATATATCAAATATCATAGATGCAGTTGAGCCGGACTGCACAAGCTGCCCATTTTTATAAGTATTTATCATAATATTAGATACGTCAATATCTGTTACCATACATGGCCCAAGGGGCGTAAAAGTATCATAACATTTGCCTTTTGTAACTGTTAAATCCTGCTCATTTTGCGGCGCTGTTATATCGTTTGCAATAGTGTAGCCAAAAATATGCTCTGCTGCATGACATTCTTCTACATTTTTAGCTTTTTTACCTATAATTAAAGCAAGTTCACCCTCTATTCTTACACTTTTTTCATCTTTTGGAAGAATAATATTTTCATTGTGGGCAATAATTGAGCTTTGTGGTTTCATAAAAATTTTAGGACGTGCCATATCTTCTTTTTTGCCGTTATAGTTTTTGCGAAAGCCGATTATTTTAGAGGGCAGGACAGGAGGAAGAATTTGCACATCACTTAAATTTATAGTTTCAGCAGAAAGAGAATAATCATGAAAAATTGTGCCGTTAATACGCTTTATTATGTTACCGTCTAATATTCCCCTGTATTGAGTATTACCTTTTGCATAGCGAATAAATTTCATACTAGCACCACCTGTTTTTAATATATTCTTCTATATTATCCTTATTTAATTCATTAATTGCAAGTAAAAAAGACACCTGATTTATAATTTCAGAAAAAAGCGGGGAAGGCTTAAACCCAAGTGATAAAAGAATACCGCCATTTACTGCCTTTGATTTATTAAAATCAAGCTCATTATAAAGAATATTTAGTTTTTCTGCTAAATTATCATCACTAAAATTTATTTTTATATAAATTATAATATTTTTTATTAAATCAGCATGTGTAAATATAAAATATTTTAAAGCTTTATCATCACTTGATTTAAGATTATTATAATCAATTTTTAAATATTCATTAATCTGCTTATATTCTTTTGCTGTAAGTCCTAAATATTCAATAAAATTATAATCTTTACACCATAATGACAAAAGCAGAGCAAAATCAGATGTTTTAGAATAAGCAGAAAGCAGTTTTTGATTATCTAGTTTAGAGCTTTCAAAAAATACATCAAAAATATTATATTCAGAAATATAGTTCAATGATTTTTCTAAATATTTTCCCTGAAACATTTTTCTTAATTCTTCTAATATTCTTTCTTTTGCGCAGGATTTAATAAGGCTGCGTTTTTGGTAAGCTTGATTTAAAGTATTTTCTTCAATAATAAAGCCAAGAGTGGCAGAAAACCTAAAAGCACGTATTATGCGCACTGCATCATCATCAAAAGCATTATCATAAACTAACCGTATGATTTTATTATTAATATCAGCATCTGAGCCAATTATATTACCATCAAGAGAGCATGCAAGGTTATTAATAGTAAAATCCCGCTTTTGCACATCTTCATAAATTGATAAGCCCCTTAATTTAGAAATATCTATTATAAGATTATCTTTCATTATCCGCATATTATCTTTAAAAGAAACAGCATAAGCTTTTAAATGTTTGCCAAGCATTTTAGCAAGATAAGTATATTCAATATTTTCAGCTGTAATATCAATATCATGCAGCGGGATATTAAGAAGAATATCTCTAATACATCCGCCTACAATATAAATTTTAGCATTATGATTTTCCTCAATATTTTTAAGAATATCATAAAAAGGGATATTTTTCTTTAAAATTTCTACTGAAATTATTGACATTTTAACTTTCTCCGTTATATATTAGCTAATGAAAAGAATAATTATAATATCAGACACACATGCAGGCACAATTGAAAAACTTCCCGCGAAGGTAATACATGCAGTAAAGGAAGCCGATATCGTTATACACGCAGGCGATGCTGACACTCTTAACTTTATAGACGAGTTAGAAGATATCTGCAAGTGTTTATATGCGGTTAAAGGTAATTGTGATTTAGGCTCAAAACTTCCAGTTAAGATAATTGAAGAAATTGAGGGCGTAAAAATAGGCATAAGTCATGGCACAGGTAACTATAATAACATTATAGATAGAATGTATTATATGTTTAGTGAAGATAACCCACGGATAATAATATACGGCCATAACCATGTGCCAATGAATGAAGAAATAGAGGGTGTCTGGTTTATAAATCCAGGTTCTACATCATTAAATAGAACATTAAATTACGGCACTTATGCAGAGCTTATTGTTGATAACGGCAGTTTTACATCAAAAATAGAATGTGCAGAATAAATCAGTATCTAAATTAAGCAGGTAAGTTATATATGAGATTATTGAAATTAACTATTATATTTATGTTTATTTTTTCAAGTTTTAGCTGTGCTGCTCAAAACGAAGTGCAGGTAAAAAGTTATGAAGACTATTTTCCAGCAGGCAATACGAAAGATGAAAATTATGATACATATACATATAACGATGCAGAAAATGATGATGAAGTAACAGCAGGCGGTAAAGCATATTCTGATGACGGTTATTTTCAGGAAGCACCTGTAGAAATTGATGCAGCAGTTAAATCAACTGGAAAATGCAAGGCAGTATCTGCCCCTGGGCCTAAAAAAATAGGCAAGCCTTATAAAATAAATGGTATAACATATTACCCAATGGAAAGCGCAGACGGTTACAGCGAAGTAGGTGTTGCATCATGGTATGGGCCAGGCTTTCATGGGAAATTAACTGCAAACGGAGAAACGTATAACCAAAAAGCAATGACAGCAGCCCATAAAACGCTGCCACTTCCTACTTTAGTAAAAGTGGAAAATCTGGAAAACGGCAAAAGTGTAGTAGTACGTGTAAATGACAGGGGCCCATACTCTAAGGGCAGAATAATAGATTTAACAGAGGTTGCAGCCAGACGCCTTGATATGCTTGATAAAGGTACAGCAAAAGTAAGAGTATCAGTATTATCAGAAGACCCAGACTGTTATGTTACATCAGGTCATGAAGTAAATATGGATGAGGGTAATTTTGCTGTGCAGATAGGCGCATTTACTATGGAAGATAACGCAAAAAGGCTGGCATCAAAATTTGGCAGCCGTGCAGTAGTTTCAAAAGGGTATGCAAAAGGCACAGAGTGGAGCAGGGTTTGGATAACAGGCTACCCAACAAAAGAAAAAGCACTTGATGCAGTAAATAATGAGTTAATAGAGTATAATGGTGCCTTTGTAGTAAGGTATAAATAAATATAAAGAGATGAGAAGATGAAAGAGATTATTGAGAAAGCATCCATATTAATTGAATCTTTGCCTTATATTAAAAAGTTTTCAGGCAAAACATTTGTAATAAAATATGGCGGTCATGCAATGGAAAATGACGAGCTTAAATATAGTTTTGCAGAAGACATAACACTTTTAAAATATGTAGGTATAAATCCAGTAATAGTTCATGGGGGCGGCCCGCAGATAGGTGCATTTTTAAAACGTCTTGATATTGGCAGCCAGTTTGTAGGCGGCATGCGTGTTACAGATGAGAAATCTATGGAAGTAGTAGAGATGACTCTTTCAGGTAAAATAAATAAAGAAATCGTAAGCCTTATTAATAAGGCAGGTGGTTCAGCAATCGGTTTTTCAGGCAGGGACGGTAACTTAATCAAGGCTAAAAAATTATATGTAGATGCCCCAGATGAAAAAGGAGTGCTGCAGCACTTAGATATAGGTCTTGTAGGGGAAGTGGAGCATGTAAATATAGGCTTAATAGAAAGCGTATCAAGTAAATTTATACCAGTTATAGCACCTATTGGCATAGGTGAAAACTATGAGCCATATAATATAAATGCAGATTTAGTTGCAGGAAGTGTTGCATCAGCATTAAAGGCAGAAAAATTAATGCTTTTAACTGATGTAGACGGCGTAAAGGATAAGGAAGGCAAGCGTATATCTACAATTCGTCCGCAGGATGCAGACGGCATGAAAAAAGACGGCACATTAACAGGCGGTATGATACCAAAAATAGACTGTGCAGTGCAGGCAGTAAAAAGCGGCGTAAATAAAGCCCACATAATAGACGGCAGAATAAAACATTCTATATTATTAGAAATTTTTACAGATTCTGGTATAGGAACACAGATACTGCAATGATACTAAAAGTTCCAAAATATTTTTTAGAAGATATAGTAGCCCCTGCGTGCAACAACGATAAAGCTATTATACAGGCTTTTGCAGATATTCCGCGAATTTTGTTTGTAGATGAGGCGATGAAAACAAAAGCATATGAAGATAAGGCACTGCCAATAGGTATGGGGCAGACTATTTCCCAGGTTACAACAGTAGCAAATATGCTTTATATGTTAGAGCTTAAAAAGGAAGATAACGTATTAGAAATAGGCTCAGGCAGTGGGTTTGTAACGGCGCTTTTATCTCGCCTTGTGCATCATGTATATGCAGTTGAGCTGCTGCCAAAATTAATGGCAAAAGCAAGGACAACTATTAAGTCATTAAGAATAATAAATGTAAGTATGAAATCAGATGACGGCGGCAAAGGCTGGCAGGAATATGCCCCTTATGATAAAATTATTGCATCAGCTGGCGCAACAAAGCTGCCACAAAGTTTAGTAGAGCAGTTAAAAGAGGGCGGGATATTGGTGCTGCCTCTTAATAACCATTTAATGAAATATAAAAAAGAAAAGGGCATATTAATAGAAGAAAAAGGTATGTCATGCTCTTTTGTAGATTTTGTAGGCAGTTAATAAATAATAACTGCCTTTATTATTTTAATTAGCAAATAAAGTATTATATTTACCTTTTGCGCTGTAATGGATAGTAGTTTCCCCAGCTGTTTCTTCATCATCCACATCATGTTCTACTGTTGAATTTTTATGCAGATAAAAATCACCATTAATATATCTATAAGTAGTGTAATTATAAGTTTCTATACCGTGCCTGTTTTGCCCGCTTGTTTCAAATGTAATATATTCATCTTTTGTAACAATAGAAGCACTTCCGCATGTTGCAGAAGTATTAAAGCCACCTTTACGGCAGTTAGAAATATTTTTTCCAGTGCCGTCGCATATAAAAGCAATACTGCCAGTTGACTGGCACCATGAATCAGTATGGCTTGGCAGCTGATAATCCATATAGCTTGATGTTAATGCTATTGCAGTAAATGATTTACTACCAACTTTAAATTCAGCAGTATCACTATTTATACTATCACCGTCAAAAGAAGATACTGCATCATATATATCACATTTTAAGGCAGGGTAATCTTTTAAAAGAGATACTGGCATTTTTTCAGGCATTAAATCTTCAAAAGTAACATCTTCCATTTTTATTTTATAATTTTTAGCTGCTTCATCAGAAGAAAATTGGTCAACTATTTCTTTATCGCCACTAAATTCATTAAGATAATAAGCTCTTGTAAACTTATGCAGATAAAATTCTCCATTTTTTTCTTTTAAAGTTAAATAATATTTCATATCGCCGCCATTTATTTCAAATGTAATATAGTTTTTACTAACGGCAATAGCTGTATCCTCATTCATTATTCTTAATTTATATAAATTAATATTTTTGCAGTTTGAAAGTGTATTATTATTAGAGCTGCAAATATATACAGTAGTATTTTTATAATCGTATTGATAATATGAATCTTCATCATTTAAATTATAGCTTGAAAGAATAAAGGCATTGTATTTGTTTGAACCAGTATTAAATGTTTTACTGATTATAGAAATTTGTGCACCTTTAACATTTTTTTTATAATCATTAATCAACTTTTTTATTTCGCTTTCATTTGCTGCAAATAAAAAATTAAAAGAAAATAGTAATATAAAGACAGATAAAATAAACCTAAACATAATAAACTCCCGTAAATATATTAATAAAAAAATATATATTATTAAATTATATTATGCAATTATTTTTTATATCATAGTGTGGATTGGAAAATACTGCTGTAAAGAATGGTGTTAAGTATAATTTTTCGCTATATTTTATATATTTATTGAAAGTTAATTTTAAATATCATGCATCAATAGATTTTCTCGTTCTTTTTTAAATTCCCGTGCAGTAAGTATTAATATATCTTTTCTTACTTCTAGAAAATTATCAAGTGGCTTAGTTTTATTATATCCTATTACCTGCTGTTCCCTGCTAAGATATGCTAAAATATCTTTTGTACCTCTTGATACAGCTGTGAGAGCATTAATATTTTTAACTCTACTTTCTATAAAATTTTTCTTATAAAGAGTTTTGTCATTTTCAAAGATTTTTGTTTCCTGCATAGCAGTATCACAAGAGACTAATTTTCTATCAACAAGGTTAATATTTGTCTAGCTTATATTTACACCATATACATCAAGACATATTCTTTCTGCAATCAGCATTTCAATATATGGTATTTTTGTCTTGTTACCAATCTGTTCTTTTATATAGTTATATAGAAATTGTAATTGTATTGTTGCTTCATGTAAATATTTATCATGAAAATTACTATATTTTTTAGTTAATGTAAGGTTTTGATATAGTTTTCTTTGTAACTTATCGTAATTCATTTATCCAGCCTTGTTTATTAAGAATTTCTCTATTTTCTGCTTCTAATTTTTCTCTACTTTTGCCACAAGCAACAAAGAAATCTATTTCTTTTGTTGTCATAGGTATTAATGATATAAGCCTGTCTTCTTCTTCTTCAGAAATATCTTTACCTAATATATATTTTACATGAATATTATGTGCTATCTCTAAAATTTCTTCATCACTTAACTTAATATTTTTTTCTTCTTTAATATTATTCATTTTTTTCTCCTATGAAGGCTGTCTTTCAAGACCTTTACTATTTTCTTTTTTTGTATTGTTCAAGCTTTTGTTATTTATTAATATGCTGCAATAAAAATTCTTTACGCTTTTTTGTAAATTCTTTACAAATTTCTTTTAATTTATTCATTCTTAATTCATATAACTCTATTATTTGCGGTGATACAGTGTTTGCTTGTTTTTCTTTACTAAGGCTAACTATCATCTTTTTAACAGATTGTTCAAAAATAGTATCTTTATTAATATTTATTTCTTTTGAACTAAATCTATTTCTTTGATATAATTTATTAAGATATTGTTCTTTATTATTAAATAACTCATATTCTTCAATAGCTATATTACAAAGATGAACCCTACTATCTATCTTTGTCTCATTAGTATTATAATAATTTATATCAAAGTTTTGCAAAAGTATTAATTCATTATTTAAAACATCATTAATACCACTAGATTTTTTAAGCATATCAATACATGTAGATAATGGTGTATTTATAATACTATTGATTTCTTCAAAAGTGTCTTTTGCAAATTCAACTGAAAATACAAAATCACTATATATATCGTTCCCATTCTCTTGCTTCATATAACTTCCTATTCCTTTCAATTAATTCTTCTCTTGTTCCCTCTTTTATCATTATTAAAGTATTAATTACTCTTTCTGTTACTGGCAATGTTCCAATATGAGCAAAATTATTATTTGCTTCTAATTTTCTTCCTAATATGCGTATATCTTCTTCATTCATTTCTCCATTTGTGCCTGGAATAAGCCTGTCTTTACTAAATACTTGATATGCCATTATTAAGTCCTCCAAAATATTATTATAAATATTATAGTATATTTCTTCATAATAGGCAAGTAACTATAAATAAGATTAATATATATAAAAAGTCATTTTTTATTGTTTACAGGTGGTTTTTATAAAAAAAGGGAAGTTTTATGACCCGAACCCCATTTATTGGACAAATAAATGGGGTGTT
>DXAQ01000023.1 GCA_019116905.1 Candidatus Mucispirillum faecigallinarum
TATATTATTTATTTTAAATCTATATGTGAATAAAAAAATGTTTTCAATATGATGATTTAATTAGACAATGATTTTATATCTTTTAAATACTAATTTCCAAAAATATATAAATACCAAATTAATTTATTGTTCATTATAAGTAGTAATAAACAAAAAGAAACCAATAATACAAGATGGTTTCCTAAACTGTCAAAAAAGTTATGTATATATTTAACTATAAAAAATATTAGTTTATATATAAAAATTAGTTTAACAGACTAAGCTTACAGTATATAGCAAATTTTATTTCTCCTTATAAAAGAATAAAATATGGTGATGTTTTTATAATAAAATTTTATCATGCTGAATAAAAAGAAATAAGAAAAAATTATTAATGAGAATTATCGGCAGGCAAAATGTTATCTGATAAATATATTTAAATAATATAAAGAAACCCACCATAAAAGGTGGGTTAAAAACATATTAAAATTTTATTTTAGCTGTATCTATGAATTAACTTATCTAATATACCAACAAGTTCTTCAACATTATTTTCAAGCTCTGCTACAAGCTTATTATTTTCATCAAACTTACGGCTGTCAATATTTGCCATAATTTGAAGCCCTAAATCATGCACACGTTTATGGATTGGCTCAATAGCCTTAAAATCTTTATCGTTACCATAAAGCTCCATACCTTCATTATAATAAAATTTACCAAATGCACATGTTAAGTGGTTTGGAAGCTGAATAACATTTTTCATATAGTTATTTACAAGCAGTCTTCTCATAAAAGCTATGTGAGCTGTTTTCGCAGCAATAAATGAACCTGCTTTTGATTCATACTTAATTCCTGTAAATTTTGTTTCAAGCTGATTTAAAGATATTGCCATATCATTAAATGCTTTAAAAAGCTCTTGTAATTTATCTGTAACTTGTGATGATTCTGTACTCATTTCCTGCAGGTTAGAACCTATTTGATGGATAACTGCATTTTGTTCTTCTGATGCTGCCATAATTTCACTAATAGAATTATTTAAATCAATACTTGAATTATAAATATCTTGGAAGTTATTAAAAGAAGAATCTATACCAGTTCTTTGGTCTGCAAGCATTTTTGTTATAGTTTCCATTCTAGAAGTAACTGTTGTAATACTTTTTTGCATATCACTTACAGTTTCACCAATCTGTTTAGTAGAATTAGAAGTTTTTTCTGCTAAATTTCTAACTTCATCAGCAACAACAGCAAACCCCCTGCCCGCTTCACCAGCTCTGGCTGCTTCAATTGCTGCATTTAATGCAAGCAGGTTAGTCTGGTCTGAAATTTCATTAATAACAGCAATAACTATTGCAATCTGGTCTGCATTATCATTTAATACATTTACTTCATTATTAAGTTCTTTTATTGCTGTATCAATTTGATCACTAATATCTCTTGCCTTTTCCATCATTGTACGGCCTTCGTTAGTAAGTTCAACTGTTGTATTTGATTTTTCATTGATTGTGTGAGTATTTGTTGTAATATTTTCAGTAGCTATCAGCATTTCGCCTTGAACTGTATTAATTGATTGAGAAATTTCATTGCTTTTCTGAACTAAATCATTTGTAACCATTAAATTTTGAGAAACAAATAAACCCTGTTTTCCAGTAGTAGCAATAGTATCAAGAGTGCTTAAATAATCACTTTCAGTATTATGCATATATTTATTAATACATTTATAAAACTTTTCCATATCAGGATGTTTATTAATATCTTCCTGAGAAATTCTCATTGATATATCATTAGTCTGGCTTGAAATATTTTCCATAAGCTTAACAGCAGATATAAAACCCTTTTCGTGAAAATGATAAACTAAAAAATAACCTAGAACTATAACTAATGCCATTAAAGCATTAACTAATGTAGGAAACCCAGCAAAAATAATCAGTGGGAATAGAATTAAAGATATAACTGTAACTATTAAATAAATATATTTGACCTTCATACAAATCTCCTGTTAAACATTATCCCTTAAATTATAATAACACTATAAAACTCCTTTTGTAAACAAATATTTAGAACTTATGTAAAAAAAAATATTTTTTATTGACAAACAAGTTCATTTTTTAAAAAAAAGTAAATGTTTATTATAATTAGTCAAATAAATAGATAATAAAACCTGAAGATAAGGCTGAAAAGATTATAATAAAGTTTGCAAAAATAATACCCGTAAATAAAAATATCACTTTTTCATATAAGAAAAGCTCATATTTTTCTTTAATAAACTTAATAAATATATATGTTACATAAATAAATACTGACATTGATTCTGCAAGCATAAATAAAATAATAAACCCTGCCAGATAATCAAAATAGTTTCCATTAAGCAGCCTTATGCCGCTAATCATTATTATAATGAAAGACAGAAAAAATGTTATAAAAAAATAAAATGATGAAAGCCATTCTTTAATACTTTCATATCGATGATATAAAATATTTATTATGATACACGGCAGAGTATTTACTATAAATATTACTACAGTAACACGAATTGATACATTATGATACCCGCCCCACATATAAGATAATATACTAAAAGGAATAAAGGCAGTTAATATTGATAAAATAAAAATTCTTAATACTCTATTTAAAGATAAATCCATAATAACTCACTACAAATAATGAGCATTATACAATATATTTTATAAATTTACAAATAAAAAATGGGGAGTTTCCTCCCCAAAATATTAATGATTAATAATATTTTATTTTTTTAATCCTAATACATCTTTCATATTATAAAGCCCTTTCGGTTTTCCTGCAAGCCATATAGCAGCAGTTACTGCCCCTTGAGCAAATGTCTGCCTTGAATGAGCTCTGTGAGTAATTTCAATCCTTTCACCATTACCAAAAAAGAAAACTGTATGGTCGCCTGCCACATCTCCGCCGCGTAAAGTCTGTATTCCTATTTCATTTGGTTTACGCTCGCCTATTATCCCATGCCTTGCATAAACTGCATTTTCTTCTAAATTAAGGCCTGCACCTTTTGCAGCAGCCTCTGCCATTGCCATAGCTGTGCCGCTCGGTGCATCTTTTTTCTTATTATGATGAGTTTCTACAAGTTCTATATCATAACCTTTTAAAAGCCCTGCTGCCTCCTCTATTAATTCAAGAGCAACATTTACTCCTAAACTCATATTAGGTGCTAAAATAACAGGAATTTTTTCAGATAATTTTTCTATTGCTTTTTTTTGCTCAGCAGAAAAACCTGTACTTCCTATAACTAAAGGTTTTCCAGCTTTTTCATACATTGGTAAATTATTATAAGTTGGTTCAGCGCCAGTAAAATCAATAATTACATCTGCACTTTCTGCCCCTTTTAATATATCATCAGTTATAACAGGGCCGCCTTTGCCACAGCCTGCCATTTCATATAAATTCTGACCAAGTGCATCACTGCCCTTTCTATCAACTGCACCAGCTGCCTCAGCATTATCATTATTAAATACAGCAGCAGCAATATTTTTACCCATTCTGCCTGCTGCACCTATAATACATATTTTTACAGACATTATATCTCCTTATTAATCTCTTACTATTTTAATATTTAATTTTTCCATAATTGATTTTAACTTAAGTGTATTTTCTTTTGTCATTTCCACAAGTGGCAGACGTATTTCATTTTCAGCAAGCCCCATCATATAAGCTGCTTTTTTAGCAGGTATTGGGTTTGTTTCAAAAAATACACCTTTGCATAAATCTAAAAGTTCATAATGCAGTTTTCTTCCAAGCAGCATATCGTTATCTAAAACAGCTTTACACATTTGAGCCATTTTTTTAGGGGCAACGTTTGCAACAACAGATATAACCCCTTTTGCTCCCATTGCCATCATAGGAAACGTTAAAGAATCTTCACCAGATATAACATCAAAGCTGCTGTCAGTATGCTGCATGATTGCACCTGCCTGGTCGAGAGAACCACTTGCCTCTTTAACACCTATAATATTTTTTACCTTAGATAAGCGGATTACTGTATCTGGCAGCATATTTACACCAGTTCTGCCTGGAACATTATATAAAACTATTGGTATATCTACCTGCTCAGCAATAGTTTTAAAATGCTGGTATAAGCCTTCCTGAGTTGGTTTATTATAATATGGAGTGATGGAAAGTACAGCATCTGCACCTGATTTTTTAGCATGCTCTGTAAGAAAAACTGCTTCTTTTGTGCTGTTTGAGCCTGCCCCTGCAATAACAGGTATACGTTTTTTTGCCTGGTCAATAACTATTTCTATTACTCTGCAATGCTCCTCATGGGATAATGTAGCAGATTCGCCAGTTGTGCCGCATGGAACTATTGCGTTTGTCCCTTCAGAAATATGAAATTCTACTAAATCCCTTAAAGCTTTTTCATCAACTTCATTATTTTTAAATGGTGTAATAAGTGCAACTATACTGCCTTGAAACATAATATCCTCCGCTTAATAATTATATGCTTCTTCTTGTAACTTAGCTATATATACTCTGCGTCCTTCCCCTTGAAGATACACAGTGTTATTATCATAATATACCGTAAGAGTTTTTCCGCCGGATGTCAATAGGCGAACAGGCCCTTTTACAAGCCCTTTTTTAATTGCAATAATTGCAGAAGCTGCGCAGCCTGTACCGCATGCAAGAGTTTCCCCTTCCACTCCCCTTTCATACGTTCTTATTTTTAAAGAGTTATCACCTGTAACCTGGATAAAATTAACGTTTGTGCCGTTTACTGCAAAATCTTTATTATAACGAATATCTCTGCCTATATGATGCACATCTATATTATCTACATCATCACAAATTATAACAGCATGAGGAACACCAGTATTTATTGAATGAATATCATACTCTTTACCTAATGCTGTTATTTTTTTATCAAGCTCTAAGCTGTGTGGTGGAGTGAGCATGGTTTTTACTTCGTTATTATCCATAATCTCTGCTTTTATAATTCCTGCAAGTGTTTCAAAAGCCATATTTTTACCTGCAATATTTTCTAAATAAACATACCTTGCTGCACATCTTGCCCCATTTCCACACATTTCTGCAACAGAGCCGTCAGAATTATAAAACTGCCATTTAAAATCAACTTTATCTGATTTCTCAATAAAAATTACGCCGTCTGCCCCAACAGATAAGCCACGTGCGCATATTTTTTCAATAAATTCTTTTTTATATAATGATGAAAATTTACCTTCTCTATTATCAATGATTATAAAATCGTTACCATTACCACTCATTTTTGAAAATTGAATTTCCATACCCACTCCATAACAAAATAATAGAAGTTTTTATCATATTTCAATAAATTTTTCAATTAATTTTATATAATATCAATTTAGAAAAATTCAAAATTAAGTCTATATAATGTTTTATAAGTTTTTCTATCTAATATAAGTTGTTTATGCTTAATTGTCGTAAATAATAAATCGCGCAGCGTTATGATTATTACATCCTTATTTAAAACTATATCTTCTACAATATTTTGGTCAGTGTCATAATAAGTAGGACAAATATTGCTTTCAAAAGCATCTTTCATAATTTTATATATTTTTTTACGCATTTCAAAAACACTTTCAGCATATTCATCTCTATCTGATAATAAAATCACATATTTACCTGATTTTTTACTATAAACTACTGGTATGGGACATTCTAACCCTATATAATCTGGTTCATAAATATCATGATCCTTAATATATCTTCTAATATAGCTTCCTGTGTTTATATTTGCAACTTCTATATCATCTTCATAAAGAATATCTATACCGCTTTCTGAGTAGGTTGTAACATACTCCTTCAAATCATCCACAGGTTCATATCTCTTAACTGGGCTTTCAAAGTTATTTTCATTTGTCATATAATAATTATATGATACATCTTCATGAGATTGACAGTCAATATTTCTTATAACAGCTGATTTTAATATATACATATCTTTATCTAGAGGAATATAAAAACATTTATTATCTGCACGAATATAAAGACTGTTGATAGTCTTATCTTTTTCTTTAATAATAAAATCCGAATCATCTATCTTATAAGTTTCATCTCCAAAAGTAACACTGCCAGATATATCATGGCGATATCCATTATTCTCTACCGCATATGTTAAATCAAATATTATATTATCCTGATTATATGGAGCTGATATTTTATAGTAATATCTATTGATTACATTATATTCTGCAGAATAACTAAATATTGGTAATTTAGTCATGTAATATGATTTATTATCCTTTTTAAAATAAAAACCGCTGTATTTATATGAAATATTTTTAATATCAATTATAATTAATATTACTATAATAAAAGAAATAGCAACAACTGATATTTTAAACAATTTTGTCTTGATAAGCTTTTTCATGAACATATAACTACTCCCTCTAAAATATATGTTTTTTAATAATAAATCACTTTATTTCATATTCATATAAATATATTTCCTGATAAAATAAATCATCAGTAAGCAAAAACTCTTTGCCCATATCACAGACGCGCCTGCACCCTGCCCTTTCATACATTTCATAATCGCAGTAATTATCTGTAAAAAGGTATATAGTTTTTATATTTTCTTTTTTCATATCCATATTAAACTTTTCTACAAGATTTTTACCATATCCTTTATTTTGATGTTTAGTATATGTAATAAAAAGCACCATTTCTGCATCATATTTTTTATCTGCTTTTTTATATAAATCTTCAAGCATTTTATTATAGCCAAGCTGGTATTTTAATAAACTTCTGCCGTATTTAAAAAAAAGCATAAAAAACACAGCAGTAAAACATATTAATAAATAAAAATATCTTAAATATATATGCTTATTTTCTTTTCGTGCAGCTAAAAAAGAAACAATATTGCTGCCTGATTTTAAAAAATAAATATAATTTGATTTAGATATAATATGAGCAGAATAAGCAGTGCATGCCATTTTTAAAAGAAACTTATTTTTTATAGATTTTTCTAAATGCCATGCATCTCTTACCATATCTGCAAGAGTTGAAAGCATCATAATATTAAATGGTATAATCTTTATATTTTCCATGATATCCCTAATAAACTACTAAACAGCAGACATAATCTTTTTCACATTATTATAAGGCGGCTCACCAAACACTTTTTTATATTCTCTATTAAACTGGTGCTGGCTGCTGTATCCAACTTGAAAACAAGCAGTTGTTGCATTATAATCTTCCATAAGCATAAGACGCTGCGCTTCATAAAGCCTTAAACGTTTTTGATACTGTAATGGGCTTAATGTGGTAACGGTTCTAAAATATCTGTTAAAAGTAGATGGCGCCATATTAACCATTGACGCAAGGTCATCTATTTTTATGCTTTCTATGTAGTGAGCCTTTAAATACTGGATTGCCTGCATAATTCTGCCACTTTTACTGCCATATTTATTTATAGCTTTCAAACTTCCACCAACAGGCCCTTTTAATACCCAGTAATGTATTTCTTTTACAATCATTGGTGCAATCATATTTATATCATCATAGTTATCAACTAAATCAATTAATCTTGAAAAAGCATTTAATATATTATCTGTTACATCTGCAACAGATATACCGCAGAAACATTTATCTGTTACTGCTTTATTTTTACTTATTATATCAAAAACTATCTTATTATTAACAGGTAATAAAATTGATACATAAGGGTTTTCTTCTGAAATATTTGTAACAAAGCTTGAAACAGGATAATCAACACTAGCTATCACATATTTACCTGCTCCATATATAAATTCTTCTGAGCCAAATATTGAATGTTTTTCACCATTTAACATAAGTATAATAAATGGTGTATGAAAACACCTGTTTATTTTATTGGGCTCACTTTCTCTAAAAAACTGCATACCAAATATTTCAGTATCATACTGACCTGATGATGTAAGTTTACTTAATACCTTATTTTTAACTTCATTTAAAAGCAGTTCATTAAACATATTCACCACCAATTATTTTATAATAATTAAGATAACATATTTGAGCGAATTAGGCAATAATTATGATTTATGAAGTATAGAATTTTTAATTATTATTTATTACATTTTCATAAAGATATAATAACGGAGGCTCATTATGGATTATGGAATAAGCGGCAAAACGGCACTTGTAACAGGTGCAAAAAGAGGTATAGGATATGCAGCAGCGGTAATGTTTGCAAAAGCAGGAGTAAATACAGCATTTATAGATATTGATGATACAAAAGAAGAAACAGAAGAATTAAAAAAGCAGGGTTTAAGTGTATTATCAATAAAATGCGATGTATCAAATGAACAGCATGTAAAATCAGCAGTTGAACATATAGTTTCTCATTTTGGCAGTTTAGATATAGCCTTTAATAATGCAGGAATACAAACACCTCAAAAACCTATGCATGAAATAACAACAGAAGAATACTTAAATACAGTAAATGTGGATTTAAGCGGTATTTGGCACTTTATGCATTATGAAATAGAGCAAATGTTAAAACAAGGCGGCGGTGCAATTATTAACACATCATCACAAGGTGGTGTAACAGGCTTTCCTGGTCAGGCTGCATATATTGCATGTAAACATGCAGTAATTGGGCTTACAAGAACAGCTGCTATTGATTATGCTCAAAAAAATATAAGGATTAATGCAGTATGCCCTGGAGCAATATTAACCCCTATGGCAAAAGAATTAATCAAAAGAAATAAAAATGTAGAAACTGAACTTTTACGGGATATCCCAATGGGCAGATTAGGCAACCCTGATGAAATAGCCCATGCAGTTTTATGGCTTGCAAGCCCTGGTGCAAGTTTTGTTACAGGTCATGCATTAATTGCTGACGGCGGGTTTACTGTTAAATAAAGGAGATAAAAAATGAATAGAAGAAATTTTTTAAAATTAATGGCAGTAATGGGTATATATGCATCCACAGGTATTCCTAAAATAACTTATGCAGAAGAATATAAAATATCTAAAAAACGTATACTAGGTAAAGGAGATTATTCTCTTGAAGTATCAGCTTTAGGCTTTGGAGTTATGGGTATGACTTATAACAGAGGCCCACTTCCTAATAGAAAAGATATGATTAATCTGCTGCATAAAGCTTATGATTACGGTATTACTCTTTTTGATACTGCAGAAATATATGGACCACATACAAATGAAATACTTGCAGGCGAAGCTCTTTCTAAATTTAAAAATAAAATACATATTACAACTAAATTTGGCCATGATATAGTAAATGGTAAATATAACTACGGCAAACTTAACAGCAGACCTGAGCAGATACGGAAAGTAGCAGAAGAATCTTTAAAACGATTAAAAATAGATAGAATAGATATTTTTTATCAACACAGGGTAGACCCAAAAGTTCCTATTGAAGATGTGGCAGGCACAGTAAAAGACTTAATAAAAGAAGGAAAAGTTAGATGTTTTGGGTTATGCGAGGCAGGAATAGAAACTATCCGCAAAGCCCATAAAGAACAGCCTGTTACAGCATTACAAAGCGAATACCATATAATGTGGCGTGAGCCTGAAACAATATTTCCAGTGCTTGAAGAATTAGGTATCGGGTTTGTGCCATACAGCCCACTAAATAGAGGATATTTAGCTGGTAAAATGGATAAAAATACAAAGTTTGACCCTAAAAATGATAATAGAGGCACGCTGCTACGGTTTACTCAGGAAGCACTGGAAAAAAATAAAAAATTTATTACTCTTTTAGAAAAATATGGTAAAAATAAAAATGCAACACCAGCACAAATGGCGCTTGCATGGCTTTTAGCACAAAAACCATATATTGTGCCAATACCAGGCACAACTAAATTAAATCATTTGCAGGAAAATATAAATGCTGTAAACATAAGTTTTACAAAATTAGAGCTTGCACAATTTAATAATGAATTATCAAAAATGGAAGTATTTGGAGAAAGGTATAATAAGGAGCAGCAAAAGCAGGTAGAAAAATAAAGTATATAAATGTATGTTATAATATACAGGTATATATTATAACATACAGGCTGCATATTGACTTTTTTATTATTTTAATATATATTATATCCCCATGAGTAAAAATACAGGTAATTCAAGCCTTGCTACAAATAAAAAGGCTTATCATGAATATGAAATTTTAACTGAGTATGAAGCAGGCATTGAGCTGCACGGCACAGAAGTAAAATCTATCCGTGCTGGTAAGATGAACTTAAAAGAATCAATAGTAAAGATTATGAAAAATGAAGTTTATCTTATCAACTGCCATGTTTCCCCTTATGAGCAGGGCAATATTTTTAACAGAGACCCGCTGCGCACTAGAAAACTGCTTTTACACAGGAAAGAAATTAATCAGTTAATAGGTAAAGTGCAGGAAAAAGGTCTTACATTAGTTGCCACAAAAGCATATTTAAAGGGAAGAAGAATAAAAATACAAGTTGCACTTGCCAGAGGTAAAAAACTCTATGACAAAAGGCAGACTATAAAAGATAAAGATATAAATAGAGAATTAGAAAGAGATTTTAAACTAAAATTTAAGTAGTATTGTGGTTGAATAATATATGTGAAAACCAACGCAGTATGACGAAAAATTGTTACATATAAAGGGGGTGCTCGGTTTCGACAGGGAGCCGATATCCTCAAATGCATGTCAAGGCTGTCTGAGCCCTTGTAAAAACTCAGGCAAAAAAGTAAACGCTAACGACGAATTAGCTCTCGCTGCTTAGTTCAGCGACGCTCCTGTGGACTGTCCGCCCATGACGGGCTGTGGGGGTGTCAACTAATATGGGCTGGTATCTGTTTTGCTCTGTGGCAGGTATAAGACTTTAAGAGCTTTCCCCAAACTTACTTTGTCTGTGGAGGTGGGCGGGGGAGATTTTAAACACAGACTAAGCATGTAGTATTTGTGGACGTAAGCTTTTTGGACAGGGGTTCGATTCCCCTCACCTCCATAAATAGATAAAGGGATAGCGCAAGCTATCCCTTTATCTATTTATAAAGTGGGAATCGAACGGCAATAAATTTTTATTTAAAAATCCATCCGTGGATTTTTAAAATCTCCGCATCTACGGGGAAACCACTTGATGCTTGCTAAAGAAGCATCATCCTAAAGCTTAGTTTCGCTGAGCGAGTAGCGAAGAAAAGCATACAGGAACCTTATTAAACATTCATTTTAAAATTTTATCCGTAAAATTTTAAAATAAACGCAAATTCGGGGAAACCCCTCTTTGCTTACTAAAGAAAAAACGTCCTGTTTTTTAACGACAAAATTTGACTGGGCTTTTAATGAATTTTTAGAACGAAAATTTATTAAAAGCGATTCCCCTCAACCTTTTTAAACATTCATTTTAAAATTTTATCCGTATTTCAATCAAATGAACATAATAAATACGCATCAAAAGATATAAACATCAAAAAAATATGTGGCAGTAAAAGCATTAAAGCATAAAAAGCACCATTTATAAACATACTTTTTTGTTTTAAAAAGAATAATATTTGTTTTAATAAAAATAATAAAATAAGAGAAAAAGAATATATTCCTAGTATATACTTAGCTCTTAATGAAAAATCTCTTTCTGATATATCAAAAAAGAACAACACAGGAATTAAAAATAATATAAATACAATATAAATTATATATTTACCTTTGTTTATATATGAATAACCTTCTAATATAATAAAACACAATATAAAAATGATTATTATGAGTAAACTGCTGTATAATACATTATCATATAATAACATTGTGCCAGGACGATAATATATACTATATCCATTAACTTCACATGGAAGTAGTAAATTTAAATATATTAAAACAAAACTAATAATATATATAAAAACTAAAAATATAATTTTTAAATCTTGAAATATATTATTACGAGCATACATTCCATTATACCTCCATATATGTATAACAAATTAACATTTTTTATAAAGAATTGTTTTTTATATGGTAATAAAATTAAAAAAATAAAAAAGTAAAATAGTTGGATAGAAATAATGTAAAAATCATAGTATTTTTTAAGTGTAACAATATCAATATTATTATCAAAAAAATTCACTACAAAATTGTATGTATAAAATGTATATAAAACTAAACTAATTCCAAAAATAAAAATTAATGGTAGTAAAATAACGCCTTTTTTATATAACATAATACTTAATATATACCCTCATATTAAATTTATTATAACAGCCTTATACATGCTTATAGTTTTATAAGCTATGCTTATCTTGGAACATATCATATTTATGCAGGAAATCAATAAACCAAAACATAATCACAAATATAATAAATAATTGATTTATTGCTTACCTGTTTACATGCCCTATCCATTTTATGATATTATAGTTATCATCTATTTCAACTTCTAAATCTTTATATTTATCATAGATACGTGGAGCAAGTTCGTTTTCAAAATAATCTATGCCTTTTTTAACTGCTACTGTAAATACATTATAAGCAGACCAAAATGTTATATTATCCCATGAAACAGCACCAAATGTTGGAGCAGTTCCTAAATAACTTTTCATACCATCTTTATATTCGTAAGGACATGTTTCATCAGTATATATTTTACCATTATAAAGTAACACATCATAACCATGATAATTAAATCTTTCTTTATATAAAAAATTATCTCTAAAATGTAACCATGCTTTATACTTATCTTCCATATAGTTTGAAAGCAGAGTTTCTTCTGGCGCATCAACCATAAAATCTATATAACCAGATAAAAATAACTGACCTATTATATGGTAATATTCACTTATATAGCTTGTATGAAAATCGTTAGACATATTTTTATATTCAAAAAGTGGTATTTTTAACGATTCATCGGACTCACTTTTTTCACTTATGTATGCATAGTTAATATATAATAAACATGAGTATTCAATGATTTCTAAAATTTCTACCTTAGTAACTTCTGGATACATTTCAATAAACATATCTAAAAAATTTATTTCTTCTGATATTACACATTCATATTCATCTTCACTTATTTCTTTATAAAATAAATCAAAACCTATGCCATATAATAACTTTACTGTTTTAAATATTTATCACCTATTACTTATTAACCATATTATCACTTTTTATTCTTTCATCATAAATTTTAATAATTTTATCATAATCTTCTATACTCCACTTACCAAAAAACCATCTGGCAAGAGCATAGTGGGAATTTGATACAGGAACTGCTATTTCTAAAAAATATCTATTAGGTTTAATATTTTTATAATAATTCTTATATTCTTCTTGCTTATCTAAGCTAAATATATATCTCTCTTTATCATAAACTTTATCAAACCCTAAGTATTGCCCAGTATGTTCAAAAGCACAATATCTATCTCTATAATCATTTGTTACCACACTTGGTGTTTCAACCATAAAAAAACGGCGTAGTGCATCAGATTTATTAAATATAATATCTTTTGAATATTTTATAGGATATATATATTTAAAAAATGGTGCATCTACAGAACTATCGTTTCGCCTATGAATATCACAAGTATAAGTTTTCATCATACTCATAGGACCGTTTGAAATTTTTTCTCTTAATTTGAAAACAGCAACCTGCCCATTCTTTCTTACATATTCCCCATAAAGAAGCTTATCTTTTGACTGCAAAACAAGTTTACTTTCTTCTAGAATAATTATTTCATCATTATACATTATTTGCTCATCTATAAATGGTAAATCATAAGCAAATGATGTTATAGGTAGTATTAAGAAAAATAATAAGAGTAATTTATACATATTATTCTCCTTTCTAAATCAATTATAAAATTTATAGTATAATTATTTATATTTTTTCGTATATTCTAGATACTTTTTATTCATTAATATATCATACCAATATGTAGGCACTTCGTAATCAGTTAATTTTAAAAACTTTTTTGCTTTATCATCGCTTAATTTATCAAACTCATTAAAGAAATTTAATACATATTCTTTCCAGATTTCATTTCCATTATCAAGTTCAGCAAATACTTCTTCTATTGTATCATATTTTAGTTTATATAAATCATCGCTTTCTTCATCATCATTTTCTATATACTCAGGGTCCCATGGAAGTGGCTCATCATATAAAAATATTGATGAAAGATGTAAAGCTTTTATTTCATGCAGTAAATCATTATTATTTGTCATTATGTCATATATCTGCTGTGTTTCATAAGTTCTTTCTATATTTCCATATCCATAAACCTGGCTTATTGTTAAAAATAAAATTGTATCCTGATTTTCAAACTTTTTGTGCATTATGCCTTGTTTTGTGCCAATATTTGATATAATGTTATAATTATTTTTATTTATACGCTTATTATAGTTTCCGTTAATATAAGATAATACAGATAATAACTCATCATCTGATTCTGGAAAATATTTTTTTATAATATCAACTATTTTTATACCTGTATCTAAAAATTTATCTACTATTTCAATAGTATTATATTTAAAAAATATAGAAGATTTGAAAACATTCACTTCTGGATATTCATTAATATCTGCATATATATATTTTTTACACTTCTTACCATTCATATTATATGTTTTTATCTTGTGTATCAAATTTTTAATCTTATCAATACTACTCATTATTACAACTGATGCAACAATGTAAACAATTACTATTAAAGTGAACATCATCTGTTGTAAAACTTTATTATCAGGAATAAGTTTATAAATAAAAATACTTAACTTAACAAGGCAAAAATATAGGAAAATTGCTAATAATACATTAAATATATATGATTTATATTTATTAACAATATTTTTAATTTTTAGTGATATATTTTTCATATCTTACTTTCTCTTAAACCTATTTTTTAATACTTTATAACAAATTAACATATTCTTCCCAAGCCTGCTTATTTTTACAGGCTTGGAAATATGCTGTATTATGTAAAAGCCATTTCTATAAATTATATTTTAATTTAACCAATCTATTGGTAAGAAATAACATTCCGCATTATTACCATTTTGCTTATAGTAATAATAATATTTATCATCTGTTTCACATGATGTATGTATAACACCAACACTTCCATCATTTTCCCATATATAAGTATCTTGCCCACACTTATATTCATCAGTATATTTTGTTTTTGTTCCTATATCTGGAAGTTCTGAGCGATTTAATTTATTATATAAATCATTAATTGAAGCATTTTCCATAACAGTTTTTACTGGGTGTTTATGAAAAAATATTGGAATATCTTTATATACTGTGCCTGATTTTGTTTTTATATCACTTATATATACATAATCAACCCATATATTTTCTTTATCACCATAAAAATCATGCGGTTTATCATTAAATAAATATGGAAATCCTTCATCATCTCTCCATCTATTTTCCACTAAAAAATCAAGATATTCAGAATCTTTATTAATAACTACATCTTTACTCTGCTGTTTAAATTCAATTTTTGCTTCAACACCATTAGCTCTAATAGTAATATTTACAATATCAGGTTTTACAGTATATATAACTTCACCTGATAAGTCTTGAATACCTGTTTTTGTTGAAATTCTTCTTGGTTTTATATTAGTTTCAAGATTTTCAACATCAATAATAGTTTTAGTATCTTTAGATGGAAGTTTATCTAATAATACTGCATATAAAGGGTGATAATCTGCCATCAATGTTTTAAATTGTGGATATATTTCTTTAATAGTTGTATTTTTTACAACCGCTTTGCCCCATGGAGATATTGGTCTACATATCTCTACTGGCATATTGTAAAACATTGTGCTTACACACATCTCATTATTTTCAATTCCATTATTATTTGAAAAATTGATTTCTGCTCCATATACATTAGAGCTGATAAATACAGCAAAAATAAATAAAATAAATTTTTTCATATTTCCTCCTTCTATTGTTTCTAGCTTACTTAAATTCTGCTTATATTCTTCCCAAACCTGCTTATTTTTACAGGCTTGGAAAGATAGTATTTAAATTTTATATTAATTTTCAACAAGTGGATATTTTTTAATAAAAGCATCTAATAACTTCTTCATTTCAACATAAACTTTATCATTATTTTTTTGCACCTGTTGCTGTAAAAAATTTTGTGTATCAATTAACTCAGAATACATGTAACTCTCAGTTGTTACAGCTTTAATATAATCTTTATTACTAAGTATAAAAGTAAATGCATCTAAATTCTTTGCTTCAGCTGCTATTTGGGGTACTCCACCAAACCCTATTGACCTTATTACGTCCCACATATAATGCTGAGACATTAATTTTAAACCTTCCATATCATTAGTTTATATCATATTTTTTACAGCATATTCTGCATATGAATATTTATATCTTTCAACCTGCGCACTTTGTTCTGCTGTTTCAAATTCTTGTATGTCTATAAGAAATTTGTCATACAAATCACTGCCTGCATATGCATTTGTAGATGTTGATAGAAAGACTATCATTAACACAAAAAAAACAGATTTTTTCATAAATTTATCTACTTAAAAATTTCTTCTCATTATTTCTCACACTTAATTTCATACATTTTTGAATATTCTTCAAGTTTATTATTTTTTAAAATAAATTTTTGTTCATAACATGGTTTACCGTCAATATCAGGAATATATTTCATAATAACTCCATAGCTTTCTTTTACAGATACAGGATAAGTAATATATTTTTCATCATTTATTTGAAAACTATTAACCTCACCTAATGAAAATTTACTAAAAATATCATAATCTTCATTACCTGAACTTAAATCAATTAATGTAATATACATACACCCTGCACCGCAGCTGTGGCGAACTATACTATACTTACCAGCAAAGTTTAATTGGACATCTACCATTTTATAAAGGTTATCACGTATTGTCCCCTCTGATTTATCTTGTTTATAATCATCAGGCAAAACAATTTCACCATTATATATATTATTAATTTTAGTTTTTTTAAAAAAATCATCAGCAAATACATAACCTGGTATATTAACCATAACAAATACAATAAATAAAACATACACTTTTAAAAAGTTTCTCATAATAATTATCTCCATATTTATTTAAATAAAAAATCATCTATTTTTCGCATAATCATTTTATTCTTTCCCAAGCCTGCTTGATTTTACAGGCTTGGAAAGGTAGTATTAATAAACACATCTAAAAACAATATCAGTAATTAACATTGAAAATACCATTTAGTAACTTTAATTTTATTGTTTATTTTTTCAAACCTATATACATCCTGAGTTCCTTCAAAGCAGGCTGAAGTATAACTAAGGTCAAAACTATCTCTACTGCTATATTTAAAAGTAACATAGCAAATACCACCTTCATTATCAATGCAGTAATCAGCAAATTTTATTCTTTTATCATTTTTTGGTAGAACTTTTGGAGTAGCTTTACAATAATCGTTTTTAGCCCATTCCCCAGGGCATATTACTGCATTTAAAATCATACTATATGCTTTATTCATATCAGTTGTATCAATAATAGTATACTTGGGAGAACCACATATTTCATTATCTTGTGGATAATTTTCTGCTGGAATAAGCTCCTTCTTAAACTCTTCTTCACATGGAATATTTGTCCATGATAATTCTGCATATCCAATATTGTAAAAAGATAATAATAAAATAATAATTAAAAACTTTTTCATTTTTACCAACCTCAATAATCTTTGATTTGAATTTGTATTGATAAAAAGTATTAAATTTATAAATCATAACATTTTAAATACTTTTTTTAAGATAAATCAACTCTTTTTTCTACTTATACACAGATAATAAAGAAAAATAATTTTTACATTAGTCACCATAAAAACATATTTAATTTAGGATATCAACTAATATGGGTTGGTATCTGTTTTACTCTAATACAGGTATACGACTTTGAGAACTTTCTCCAAACTTACTTTATCTTTATAGTGTGGGAAAAGTATATTTTAAATACAAACTATACATATACTATTTATGAATATAAACTTTTTAAAAAATAATTTATTTATACACATATATTTTAATTAACATTATATTTTTAGATAAGAAAGAAGGTATAATTCATTAAATAAAATTCTTACTTGGACTAAGAAGTCTATTTTAAATTATTAAGCTACTTGTATCACAGTACATATTTAATTAAAATCAATAAAAATATTAATTTTTTTACATATATAAAAAGTATATATAGGCGTTTATATATTATCTCAAAAATATATTATTCTATTTCTATGATATCATTAAGTATATTATTAATGTTATGTTGTGCATTTTGGATTTCATGATTTGCTTTCATTATAGTATCTCTATATGTTAATATTAAATCACCTATTTTATTCTGTTCAGATATATCTGGTGCATAAATTGTTAAATTTTTTATTCTATCAATTGATGCTCTAATATTCCTGCTGAAATTAAATTCTTTACCAGCTTCATACAATGCATATGAAAGATAAATTATATTTACAGACCCATCAAGACACCTAAGTACTCCACAATGGTCAGTAGGATAAAATGGTATATTTTTTTGAATATAATTTGTCATCCAATCTCCATCTATACCCCATAATACAGAAGGTTTATCAAATTTATCAAATAATAATGAATTAGTATAACCAAATGGCTTAAAAACATTTGCGCTATATATAGGATATTTCCCATCATTTTTAATATTTTTTTTCAGAACTCGTTTACCTATTGATACAGAAAATTTAGAACTATCAGATAAGTTGTATTTTGTATCATAACCACTAAATTTTATCCTCTTAATCTGATTTTCTGCTTCTTTAATTTGTTTTTCTTGTTTTTGTATAATTGATTCATATAATTCAATTTCAGTAATAATCTTGTGTTGCTCATTAATAGATGGTGCAGGAATTAGAAAATTAAATATATCTTGTTTTGATATTGTTGGATAATCACTTTTATTAAATTGTATTGTTGAAATACCTATATATTTTAACAAATAATATATATATTTTAATGTGTATATATTGTTTGAAGAAATACAAGCTAAATGCGAAGCTATATACATATCATCTGGTAATAATGCTATTTTGTTTGTATCAATAGCTTTTCCTGTTTTTGGAAAAACTATTGTATTTTTTTTAAATTTTTGTAATTTTAATTCTTTAACAGCATTATTTGTTATCTTTTCTAATTTATTAGTATCTATATAAATTCCATTTTTATAGTTTAAACTATCTACTCTTACAAAATAATTCACTCCATTTTTAAAATATTTATTATCTTGTGGAGCTGCATTACCAGAAGATATTATTACTTTTGGCTCAAAATTTCCTATTTTAAGTAAGTTATACTTACTTTTCATTATCTTTTTTTTTACTAAACTAACCCGATTAGTGAAATTATCTGATGAAAAGTTAAAACAATCTTCCAATGGTATAGTATATATATGATCCGTTAAATCATTTGGAATTACTGGATATTCTCCACGAAATGCTTTTAATATATAATAATTTGCCTTACTATTATCGTCAATATTATTTTCATTTAATAGTTTACCTAAATAATTTCCCTTATCATCCCTTATTTCTGTAATACCTTCGTTTCCTCGCCTTGAGCTGAAACTATATCCTAAGAATGATTTTTCTTCATCTTTTTCTCCAGTATCACATACCAATAAAGTTTTATCTTTGCACATATTTTTATAGTTTTCTTTATTTTCAAGTTTAATAGAACTTTCTCTTTTTTGCAAAAACATGCATACAGTATTAGTTCCTGTTGCCTGAAATGTCCCACTACCTAATTTTAATACAGCTTTTAACTCAAAATTTTCAAAAATGATAGTTCGTGCTTTTGCATATAAACCATCATTTTGTAGTATTGAAACAGGAAGTATTATTGCTGCATATCCATTCGGTTTTACCAACTGTTTCATTCTTTCTATAAATATTACCTCTATCTCTTTGCTAGTATCAGTTAGAGAGTTATAAAGTTTAAATGCTGCCTCACTGTCTTTTCTGTTCATAACAGATTTAAAACCATCAACAGAATAAGGTGGGTTAGAGATTAATATATCAAACTTTTCACATTTATCTTTATCTTTACTATCAAGTAAAGTGCCTCTATATTCATCAATATCAAATGGTGCAATACCTGAAGCCTGTATAATATTTGCTTCACCATCACCATTAAAGAAACAAGATAGTTTTGCTGTTTTTACAAGCCTATAATCGTTTTCTATACCGTATATATTTTCTTTTGCCCATATAAACTTATCCATAGATTGATTATATCTATTTAGTATATCATTTATTCTAGGTAATAATGATAACTTTTTATTTTCTATTTCCATAAGACTTTTCTGTATTATATCCATACTTTCAGTTAAAAAGTGACCACTGCCACAAGCAAAATCTATTACCTTTGGAATAAAATCAGATTCTTTACTGATTAATTTTTTTTCTATAAATTCCTGAATAGGTAGTGAACTTACAATAAACCTAGTTAAAATTCTTGGAGTAAAAAATTGGCCAGCCTCCTGTTTAAAACCTGTGTTTAATAAATTTTCAAAAAAATCACCTAAGAATTGATGTTTATGGGTATATCTAAATCTGTAGTTTTGTAACAGTTCCACTACTTCTTTTATGATAGCAGTATTTCTTTCAAAATCTTTCTTATCAAATATTTCAATAAAAGAAAATTCCTGATTTTTATATATCATAGCTGTTTTTAACTGCTCTCTAATTTGCTCTATACTTGTCTTATCTATTTCTTCCAGCGAAATATAAAAGATATTTTTCTTTAAATAATTATCCATACCTT
>DXAQ01000024.1 GCA_019116905.1 Candidatus Mucispirillum faecigallinarum
TGCTTTCGCTACGCGACGGCACGTCCTGTGCCTGTTATATTTTTATTAAAAAATCCTTCCGTTGATTTTTTAAACTACGCAACTTCGGAAGTAAATTCCTTGTTGCTTGCGCTACGCGACGGCACGTCCTGTGCCTGTTATTTTTTATTAAAATTTTCATTATATAAAATTTTCATAAGCTGGCTGTTTTCTGCCATTATTTGCATAATTGCCGCCCTTTACTGCTTTTGGCGGAAATATCATATTTTCTTTTGCCTGTACGCTGCCCTTTTCTGACTGCATACCTTTATATATATTATCGTAAAATGTAATAAGTGAATCTATATCACCTTTCATACGTGATAAAATAATGTTCCTTGCATCTCTGTATGCCATATTTTCAAAAGCATTACGTGCTGCACTTTCTACCTGCGGATACATACTGCCGTATTTCTCCTGCAAACCTGCATCAAACTTCCTTAACTTTATCTCGTTCTCTTTTGATTTTAAAAGCTGCTGCTTAAAATATTCAAAATATTCCCTGTGAGCTAAGTTAGACATATCAAACTTCTCATTAGTATACCTTTCTGTCTGCTTAACTGCATAATCATTAATATACTTAATATCTTCAAGGGTTAACCCCTCAATATATGGATAACTTAAACCATGCTGCATATTCTGTGTATTCTGCATACTTTTGCTGTTTTGGGTATCCATTTCTTTCTGTTTCTTTTCTGCATACATTTTATCAAAAAGTGAAAGTATCTCTTTAGGTATACTATTTTCATCAATAACACCCTGCCTGCACTTTTCTAAAAATAACTGCATATCCATATTATTTACATCTGTATTTCCAGACATTTCTTTTTCGTTTATATTTTCATTCATGTTTTACTCCTTATTTAATGATTTATTCATCATCATCTTTTTCGCATCTTCTGCGTGGGATATATCCCTTTTTATATCATCTTTTATTTTTTTAATTATATAAGCCATGCCGTGCAGTCTGGCTAAATTTTCACCCTTTTCAAGTGATAAAAATATTTCATGACTGTAACTTTCTAAAAGCGGTAAAATATAGCCTGATGCATGCATTGCTTTTTCACCTTTTGATATACGTTTTTTAAGCTGTTTCATCATTTTGCACCTGCTGCCTTAATCGCTCCGCACTTATTAGGTAGTTTTCCGTATCCTTTAACCCACTCTCCTCTAATATTTTTGCCATTAAGTTTCTTATACGTACACTGTCTGTTAAGCTGCGAGGCTCTCCTATTTCTATCATCATTGCAAGCGCATTATTTAATGACCTGCGTCTTGTATCCGCTGTGCCGCTTGATAAACTTTGTGATATGTTTAAATCAAAATCTATATCCTTTATATCCTGCGGATTTATTTCTATCACATCGTTTAAAAGCCTTACTACCTGCACATTATCCATAAACCTTTGGTTTTGATACACTATAAACCTGTATGTTTCCTTTAAGCTCTCTGCAAAATTTAATACGATTGCCTGAACCTGTGAGTTTGCTGACTCATACTTTATTACTGCCTCAGTTGCGGTCTGGCTTTCAACAGACTGCTTTAAACCCTGCTTTATATCGCTTACCCCTGTTACTTTCTGGTTTTCCTTGTCAAAATATTCTACCAAAGTAAACGAATTTTCTGAAATTACTTCAAAAGGCTCAGGAGCAAATATGTTATTTATATCTGCACTGTCCCGTACTGCTACATACTGCTCGTTTGTAACCATCTGTGATGGATTAAGTAAATCATCCACCTTATAAAAAATCTTACGATTATTATTGCGGCGCGTGTTTTCTAATATCTCCCTGATTAATGCTGTTTTTACTATCTGGGTGTTTTCTGAAAGCTCCGCAAGCCCCCTGCCTGCAATGCTGTCCATTGATAAAAACGGCGAAAATACAAAAAACGGATACATTCCAAATGTATTTTCTTCTATTGATAAAATCACATTTCCACATGTAGTGATTACCACATCTTCTAATAAGCCGTCGTTATCTATGTCAACCCTGCCCCAGTACTCATTAATCATATAAAGTCTGCGCGCCTTGTTTTTATCGCTGTAACTATCGTATGCTCTTTTACTTAATACATCATCATCTTCATAAGAAAATATACTGTCCTTTATTTTTTCTATATTCTTATATATACCCTCCTGCTGCCTGCGTTTTAAATAATCATAATTTACAAGCTTTCTATGTATTACATAGTCTGCCTCCTGCAAAGATAACGCCTTTGCATCAAATAAAAACTCATTATATGGCAGAACTTCAAATACAGGCTGATTTTTACTGATATATGCTGCCTTATATTTCACTTTATATTTTTCTATGCCGTTTTCATATACGCTCTCATACCTGACCTTAAAGCCTTCATTTATTAATGACTGCATTTGCTCATAACTTACTACTTCTTCAACTTCCTTTTCACCATACTCCTTAATCCATAATACCTTTAATGCTGCACAACCTGTTATTAAAGCGTTAGTTATAAGGCGCGTAAATATAGTATGGTATGGGTTTTGTGCCGTTATCTGATAGTTTAGTAACGCCTGCATTTTTGCTGCCTTTTCTTCATCTTCACCGCTTCTTGCTGTTACTTCCACAGGGTTTGATGAAAAAAGCAGCTTATTTATATCAGGCATTAACGTACGTATTGTTACAAGCACATCTCTACTTATAAAAGAACTTTCAGGCATCCTGTATTTTTTAGTATTTATCTGCTCACCATTATAAAGCTCATAATACTTTTTAAATCTTGGCTTTAAGTGCTGGTTATAATAACTTAAAGCCTGCTCCTTATCTGTATTTATTATTTCTAATATGTCTTTATCTTCTAATTTTATATTCATAATATCACCTTGTTTACCTTAACATCATTGAAGGCAGCTGCCTTTTACCTGTATTTACTGCGCCTGCAAATGTTAATGCCAGCGCATCTGCACAATCTGGACTTGCAAGCCCGCGTTTTTTCATGTCCTGCTTTTTCTCTAAAAGTATTTGGGCATTATCGCCCCTGAAATAATATTCTGGTCCTGCTAAATCTTCCTTTAAATCTGTATCCTGCGGAATATCTGCCATTTTTAACCAGTCCGCCATTAAACACCACATTTCAGCTCGCTTATTTATATACTTATCCTTACGCTCTGGTCTGCCTGCAAAATCTACACCTGTTACGTTGTAACCCATCCATTTTAACCTGTCATAAACTCCTGCACCAACACCACCCATATCTATGAAAACACCGTCCGGCTTAAATGAATTTATTTCCCTTATTACTGCATCTGATACCTCCATTGTATCAAGTGAGCTGAATTTTTTTAAATCATAAAGCTTTAAACCCTGACGCCTTGCAATAACTGTTTTATCTTCTCCAAACCTTGCCACATCTACTCCTATTATTCGCGGTGCATGGATATATACGCTTTCTTCTAAACTTCTTTCTGCTGCTGCAGTTATATCATCTCGCTTAATAAGTGAGGCACTGCCACCTGATGGAAATTCTCCTAATACACGTACCTTTACAAAATCGCTGTCTAGTCCATAATCTTCCACCCATTTATTTATCTGGCGCTTATCTGTGATTGGCACTGTGCGGCTGTCCACCTTTTTTGTAATCCACCTGTGGCGAAACCTGCCAAAACATTCGTAAAATCTGCCATCACTTCTTGTTGGGTTGCCAAAACATACAAAAAATATTTGCGTATTCTTATCTGTTAATGCACCCTCTGCCACCTCCCATATACATGAGGGGATAGCTGATGCTTCATCAAATATTATTAATATTCTTCCGCCCTGATTATGCAGACCTGCAAAAGCTTCAGGCCTGTGCTCACTCCATGGAATTGCATCTATACGCCATGTTTTTTCATATCTATCATCACTGCTAAAAATTGCTGTTTTACTTACTTCAAACATACTTTCCACAATTGACAGCCTGTGCCATTTTGCAAGCTCTGCCCAGGTTTTACTTTTTAACTGATGCTCTGTATTTGCAGTTATTACTCCCTTTGTGTTTGGCTTTGTTGATAATGCCCATAAGGTCAGCCATGATACAAGGGCGCTTTTGCCTATACCATGGCCAGAAGATACTGCTATCTGAACAGCCTCACTTAAACTTATTATGCCGTCGCGAATATTTAAAAGCACTTCTTTCTGCCAGTCTAATATATTGTGGTCTTTCAACTCATCTTTACCCCAGGGAAATGCAGCCTGCACAAATAAAAGCGGGTCATTTTCCGTGCGGGCTAAAATATAAGCTAAATCACGGGCAGAACTTTTTGCTGGCGCTTTTCTACTCATCGCTTTGAGCCTCGTCTATTAATTTCCTTGCGTTCTGCATAAGCTCTGCCATGTCATCTTTTCCTGCCACCTGCTTATCGCTGTATCCAAAACTGCATTTTAAATTAAAAATTACTCCTGTTGTTGCATAGCTTTTATCTGTAAGCATATCTATTGCCTGACTTTCCATTCTTAATTTTATGCGGTTTATTACTGGGGCAAACTCTGCCATTTTTTCTAAATCTAAAAACTCACTTTTATCTGCAAAGCCCATGTAATAAGATATTCCTGCTATGGAACAGGGCTTATTCTGCTCCTCCTGTATGGCAAAATATTCTTCTGCCTTTTTTTCTAAATCTTTTGCTTTTTTATATTTTCTATTCATTATTTTTCCTTAAAATTCATTTTTCATTTGTTATATGGCTAATATACATAATAAAAAACGGTATGTGTCCGTTATGTCCGAAAAAGTATTGTATTTAATTTTTTTATAATTTATTTATATGTTTTATTTTCTACAAAATTTTTAGGAATAATTTATATATTTTTACTTGATAATATAATCATATAATTATATAATAATTGCGACTATGATATATAACGGAATGTATTTGTTACGGTGGGTTGATTTGGTTAAGAAAGTATTAACTATAATTTTTCTTGTTGTTATGCCCTTATACTCTTATGCTTTTGATAAGCCTTCATTTGTAGACAGCTACTCAGGTATTGAGTTTAAAAAGCTGAACAATAAAACTTATCTTGCTGTATATGAAGTTACTCAAGAGCAGTGGTATAAAGTAATGAATACTGCCCCATTTTCATTTAATAAAGGCGGGCTTTATCCTGCAGAATCCGTTTCTATTGGCGATATTCAGAAATTTTTAAATAACTTAAATGCTAAAACACAGTCTAATTACAGGCTGCCAACAGTTGCAGAATGGAAAGAGGCTGCCGGCGAAGTTCGCATTAATAGAGATGATGTATGCTCTTATGCAAACTTTTATGATATTTCTTCTAATGCAGTAAACAGGTTTGGTAACGCCTACTTTGAATGTGATGATAAATACCCTAATACTGCCCCCGTTGGCTCTTTTGCTGCTAACAGTAAGGGATATTATGATTTATTTGGTAATGTAAAAGAGTGGCTTTGTAACTCTGAAAGTGATAGAACTAATACCTGCGCTAACCTGCTTGGTGCTGCAAGTCTTGCAGTTGCTGGTGGTGGATTTAGCGACGGCCCTAGAGAAATGAGAAAATATATTAAAGATGAAAGAACTTCGTTAAGATATGCAGGGCTTGGGTTCAGGCTTGCAATTGATGCTGCATCTGTTAACCCTGACACTATTACTGACGGCACAAATAAACCTAATGTTATTGCTCCCGTTACTACTGTACCTGTTACTCCAAGCAATAATGATAATACAGATAATTCTTATAACCCGTCATCTGCTTTTGATAACCAAAGAAATGATGTTACAAATTCACCTAATTTTACTAATGATAACAAGCAGTCTAATGACCAAAATAATGAACCTCTGCCAGAAAGAAAATTTAAATTTCTTCCATTTTTAAGAGATTAATTTATATTATTTTTTAGAATATTTACTTATTTTACCATATACTTTATTCATAGTTAGTAACTATATCCTATAAGTATTATTTTTAACTTAATCATTATATGATTCTTCGCATTTGTTTACTGGCTCTATATATTTCATGTATTCATTTATTAATTATTTATACATTTCTCCGCAAAGTAACCTACTTTATCTTTACTGCTCTCAGCTTATATATAAAATTTTATTTCTTTGCTCCAAAACCTTAATTATTTACATTTTTTCTCTACTGCTGCAACTTACTTCATTCAAAAAAAGCAGCTGGCATACTTTCTCAAAAAAACTACTCATAAGAAATTAAGTTTCAAATATAATGGGATAACAAGGTGTTATTATTAATCATGTATTTCCTGACTATTAATAAATTATTTCACTTAAAGTATTAGTAAAAAATTGATTATACTTTTATTTCAAAATTCTATCATGAAATTTTAAATATATGCAGCTGTTTATTTTTTCCGTCAATATTCCTTTCTTATCACTAATCACTCAGGAAATATTTTTCTTACTGATGAGCCTTTGCACAAGTGCCCCCTCCCACCGTGTGATAAAATGTTACTCCAAAGCGCAGCTCAGAGTTTTATATGGTGCTTATAACTAGATTATTATATTATTTCTGACTATTTTACATGATATGAATGGCTGATATTATAGTTACAATAGATATTTTTACATAAAAAAAGGCATCTTTTTCAAGATGCCTTTTATTTATTTTATCAGATTAATTATCTGATTTTTACATTCACTATTTCTTTACCTTCTGGGTCTACAGTGTGAACTGCACAAGCTATGCAAGGGTCAAAAGAGTGGATAGAACGGATAACTTCAAGTGGTTTATCCATTTCTGCAATAGGAAGATTCATTAATGATTCTTCATAAGGTCCTTGTCTGCCTTTGTCATCTCTTGGGCCTGATGTCCATGTTGATGGAACTACTGCACTGTAGTTTTCGATTACACCGTTTTTAATTTTAATCCAGTGTGAAAGCATACCACGTGGAGCCTCATTGAAACCTACACCTATATATTCTTTTGTTTTGTCTATTTCGCCAACATAGTTTACATAAGTTTGGTCTGTTTTGCAGTTATCAATTAATTTATCTAAGCATATATATGCCTGGTCAACCATTAATAATGCTCTGATTGCTCTTGCAGCATGACGTCCCATTACTGAGTTAAGCTGTGGAAGTTTAACCCCTGCTTTTGCAGCTACAAAGTCAACATATTTTTTAACTACTGGGTCCCCTGCCATATAGCCTGCTAATACCTGTGCTATTGGGCCAGTTTGTGTAACCTGGTCTTCAAAACGTGGAGCTTTTGCCCATGAATATTTACCGTCTGGATTCCAGTCGTTATATGCTGGAACCTGGTCGCCTTCGTATGGGTGTAATGTGTCTTGTGAGTTTTTATACCATGCATGTGTTGTATTTTCTTTGATGCCATCTCTTAAGAATGAATCTTTCCATGTTTTGATTTCTCTGAATTTGCCACCCATGATAACGCCGCCTTTTAAGCCAAATTCAGTTAATTCTGTATTCATTGGAACATCTGGTACAGCAATATAGTTATCTGAGCATTTACCAAGGTCAAACCAATCTTTATATGCACTTGCTATTGCAATTACATCTGGAATGTATACTCTCCTTACGAATTCTGCTGTTTCGTCAAGAAGTTTTTTAATCCATTGAATTCTTTCCATGTTAAGTGCAGCCATGCTGTCGAAGTTGATTGCAGTTGATACACCACCAACAGTTAAGTTTTGAATGTGTGGGTTTTTACTGCCTATGATAGCTACTGCCTCTGCAATTTTACGTTGATATTCTAATGCTTCTAAATAGTGAGCAAATGCAAGCAGGTTGATTTCTGGAGTTAATCTCATATCTTTATGACCCCAGTAACCTGTGCCGTAAATACCTAAGTTCTTTGTGCCAACAAATGCTGCTAAACGGTCTTTTGCATTTTTCATAGCATTGATTGAGTTTGCTGCCCATGGTTTGCCTGATGGTGAAAAATCTGCAAGACTTTCTGCAATTTTACCTGCTTTTGCTGGGTCTGCATCTAATGCACTTACTATATCAACCCAGTCTAATGCTGATAAGTGATAGAAGTGAACTATATGGTCTTGTAAAGACTGCATAGTACTTACTAAGTTTCTAAGCATGTGTGCGTTTACTGGTACAGGTGCATTTAATGCATCTTCTACACATCTGATAGAGCATAATGCGTGAGTAGTTGTACAAACACCACAAAAACGTTGTGTCATAGCCCATGCACTGCGTGGGTCTTTACCTCTCATTATTGTTTCTATACCTCTAAAAGCCTGTGCAGATGACCAAGAATTTGTTACTTTACCACCTTCAACTTCTACATCTATACGCAGGTGCCCTTCAATCCTAGTGATTGGGTCTACTGTAATTCTATTTCCATTAACTGGCATATAAATCTCCTTTTATATTGTAATCTTTTAAGGCTAAGCCTTAATATTTTCCAGGCAAAAGCCTAGTGTTTGTGCCCATGGTTTTCCAGGTTTGGAAGAACTGGGGTTAATTTTACAAGAACCATATATCCTAAAACTTCTATAGCTATAAAGCTTAATGTAATTAAAAATTCTGCTACACTTGGGAAATATGTATTCCATTCTGCACCAGGGTTGAAGCCTACATTGTAAACACCAATCCTATACATACCACCACCTATTAAAAGCATCATACCTATAAGGAAAATACCACTTTCACTTCTAGCATATTTGCTTAATAATATCATAAGTGATGGAACTATTACTAATATAAGTTCAAGCCAAAACCATATTGATTGAGTAGATATTGCAAAAGCGTGAGACCAGCCACCATTTAATGATACTGATATAACCCTTACAATAAGCCAAAAACCTACTATAAATGGTATTACTTTTGATAAATCTACAATCTCTTTTTCAAATGGTCTTTTTAATAACCTTGTAGAAAGAACTGTTTCAAAAGCTGTAATAGAAAAGCCCATTAAATATGCGTTACTTAAAAATAACAGCGGTAAGAAACCTGTCTGCCACATTGGGTCAAGTTTGTATCCCATTAATACATATAATGTACCTAATGATGATTGGTGCATTGTTGGTAATGTTGCGCCGATTGCTACAATTACAAATAATGCTTTAGAAAATCTTTTTTCCCAAACTTTACCAAATTCTACAAGTTTTGGAGAATTTTTTTGATCGCTGTCTGCAAATCTTTCAAATACTGCTGGAAGATATTCAAGTATTAATACCACACAGTATGCCATAATACATAAAGCAACTTCAAAAAGTGCTGAATTAGGGTTCATTCTGCTAGGCATAAAGAAACCGTATGAGTTCCAGTAACGGCCTATATCCACCATAACTGAAAGACCTGCCAAGCTGTAACCAAACATACTTGCAAGCACTGCAGACCTAACCATTGTATGATATTTAAAATTGTTCAATACATATACAGTAACTGCTAATACATAGCCACCGCAGGCAATAGCTGAACCAGTTGCTACATCGTAAGAAAGCCATATACCCCATGGATAACCATTAGAAAGGTTTGATACAGCACCGATACCTACAAAATATCTGTATACTACAAGCGCCATACCTATGCATATTACTGCTAACACTATAAAAAATGCAGGAGTAAGAACAGGGGCTTTATGAATTGCATATTCTCTTTGTTTACTCATTATTAGTCCTCCTCATGCTCATGGTGTTTTTTGACATTCCTGCGAACTACTAATGATAATGCAGCAAAAAGTGCTATTGGAGCAATACCATATTTATAAATAGTGTGCTGAATACCTTCTGATTTATATGCAGTAGCTCTATCACCTATTTTATCAACAGGGAAATCAAGTTTCCTAAAATCTACAGCAGAAATAACAAGTTCGCCTGTTCCACCATATACTTTTTCACCAAGAACAGATTCGCCTCTTGCTGTATCTTCATAGTATTTATTTTCGCCTTTTTCTTTTGATTGAGCGATACGTTCATGAGCAAGTTTAAGTAAATCTTCCCTTCTGCCATATAATACAGCGCCAGTTGGACATACTTTTGTACATGCAGTTCCTTTATTAGGATTATCTTTATAAACTGCATTACCTGCCTCATCAATATCAAAATCATTAGATTTAGGGTTGATAGTTGAGCGACACATATCACATTTAGTGATTTTTGGATTAGCTCTGTGCCATTCAAATGCTGGTATGTTAAATGGACATGCCATTTGACAATAACGGCAGCCTATGCAGCGGTTAGGGTCATAAGTAACAACACCATCATCTTTATCTTTTTGTAATGCACTTACAGGACATGCAGATACACAGCCTGGTTTTTTACAATGCATACAATTTTGTTTAATAAAATGAGACTGCTCATTTTCATCAACATATTTTTTAATGATAGTTCTAAACCTGTAATCAAGGCCGTTAATACGCAGCCATGGTGCTTTTTCATTAAATTTATCTTCTTCAGCTAATACAGGTATAACATCATTATTTTCAATAAAATTTCGTTCTTCTTTTGGTTTATTAAGATTATCTGCTCTGTTTAAAAAGTTTGTTTCATAGCATGCAACAACACAAGTTTGACAGCCGATACATACAGTTGAATCATAAAATTTAACCATAGTATCTTTTGCAAATGGTGCACCTTCATCTGATGCCAATGCATAAGACGGAGTTAAAGTTAGCGCACCTGCTGTTGCTACAGAGCCTGCTGCTGCCTTTAAAAAATCACGTCTATTTGTTTTCATCCTCTGGCTCCTTTGGAAGTTTAGTTGCAAATACTGCTCCAGCACCGATTGCTGCACCCACAAGTCCGCCTACAACAGCAGCTTGTGCAACAGAAGATTCTTTACCTCTGCCTTGTGTTTCATTAATTGGTGAAGCTGGTTTTGGTTGAGCCACTTTAGCTAATGAGAATATACTGTCTTTAAATAATACACTGCCTTCTGTGCAGCCTATACATGGGCTTCCGTTACCGATAGGCCATGCAGCGCCATCGTTAAAGTGTATAATTGAACAGTTTGCATAAGTTTCAGGTCCTTTACAACCCATGTGATATAAACAGTAACCATTTTTATGGCCATCATCACCGAATTCTCTAACAAATCTGCCTGCATCAAAGTGAGGTCTGCGTTCGCAGTGTTCGTGAATTAATCTGCCGTAAGCAAATGTTGGACGATGTGCTAATTCATCTCTAACACTAAGGTTATTTTTTGGTGGAATTTTTGGTCCTTTTTCTGGAAGTTTGCCAAATGTAGCAAAATATAAAATAACGCTTAATACATTGTATGGGTTAGGTGGGCAGCCTGGAATAGAAAGATATTTTGCAGAAATATCTGCTTCAGACCATTTCATATCATCTAATAATATTTCAAGCACACCTTTTGCTTTTGTTGGGTTTGGCTCAATAGCAACAATACCGCCGGAAGTTGCACATGCACCAAGAGATACAACTACCGCAGCTTTTTCTGCTGCTTCTTTAAATGATTGTAAAGCTGTTTTATTAGCAATTTTACAGCATACGTCCATATCAGCTGTTGGAATAGAACCTTCAACAACAAGTATATAATTACCTGCATGTTTTTTTATAGCATTATGCAGAGCTTCTTCAGCCTGGTCCCCTGCACCTGCCATTAATGTTTCTTGATATTCAAGGTTAATAATATCAAGTACAACTTCTGCAATACTTGGGTGATTAGCTCTTAATAAAGCCTCAGAACAACCAGTGCACTCTTGGAAGTGAAGCCATATTACTGGCGGGCGATTATCTTCTTTGCCTGCTTGAGCAACAACTTCTTCAGCCATAGCAACAGGTAAACCCATAATTGCAGTTGCTGTAGAAACTGTTTTCATGAAGTCCCGCCTAGATATCCCGGCGGATAATAAACTACGTTCGATCATACAAACCCCCTGGTGCATTCCACATCATCTATGGTGCGTTTGCACTTATTTAATTTGAAATATGATTATTTATTATATCATGGCAATGCCATGTAAAATACATAAATATAATAATTATTTACTACTATGATTACTTTGAATTAACTACAAATCAGTATAGGCACACATACCAATATAGTATCTTATAACACACTTTTAAAAATAAAACAATAGATTTAATTATTTTGCCTTAAAAAAATTTATTTGACAGCAAAAATAAGGAATTAATTTAATTAATTGATAAATAAAGAATTTTTTATCATATTAAAATACTATAAATTAATTTGTCAGTTATATTTTTTTTATATCTATCTTTTTTTATTTTCTTTTTTCTTTATTTTTACTTATATTATCATTCAAAATTTGATTAAATCATTTAAATAAGATAGTTTTTATCCTGTTTAATCTTAATTATCGCTATATTTACTAGACAATTAGAGTGTATAAAATATTTATTTTAAGGCTTATTTTTTAAGGCTGTAATAATTTAAAGCATTTATCTTTATATAATCACAGTAATATTAATCAGGTAGATACAGTCAATAATATATTTTAAATAAATTATGATAATGCAGGCCTGTTATTAAGCCTGCATTTATATTGGAAGTTATCTTAGTAGTAATTATTGAATAAAAGATTTTTAATATACTACTGCTCACTGCTCCATTCTTCGTAGTATGCATCTATTATTTTCGACACACTTTCATAGTAATTTTCATCATAAGGCATAAACACATATTCATAATCGTCCATATCTTCTGTATCTACATTGTTTTCTTCAAAATATTCTGCTGCATATTCTTCTATATCATAGTAATACTGCCCTTTAATATCTTCTTCAGGATTATTTACAAAATATGTTTCTATAAAATCTATAATTTCTTCTTTTAATATTTCATACCTTAATGAGCCAATAAGCTTATCTACAATGAATAATCTTAAATCAATATCTGCAGGCGAATTTTTAACTTTCTCTATTTCGTCCCTGTATTTAGCTGTGAAATTATCGTTTAACATATTATTTTCAATCAGCCACCTTAAAAGTGCTGCCATGTGGTTGAATGCGCCCAGCTCACCACTCTGCTGAACAATGTTATTTTGATACAAATCAAGCAGATGAAGAAAACCATCATCAAAAATATTATCATAGTCATATAAATAACTATCCTGATAAATAATAAAGTTATGGAAAATAAGACGGTGGAAAATAAGTTCCCTGTTAAGATATGCTGCACGCTCTATTTCATTTGTTGTAATTGGCATGATTTGTAAAAACTCTACAATTTCGCCACCAGGCAGAGTACATTCTGTACCTTCTTCTGAAATATATGCAGGAGAGATTAATATACCGCCAGAATCACTTGTGCTTGATGAAAATGGCTGTTCATCATCCATTATATTGCCCCTTACAAAATAACTGTCATTATTAACAGGTGCCTGAGCAAGATTTTTTATTATTCTTACTGGATAATTCCATTTATCATATACACTGCCTAATACTGGAGTAACACTGTCCCCTATAATTAAGCCAGCAGGCTTTGAAAAAGCAAGCTCCATATTCCAGTCTGGACTAAGATATATAAGCATTTCTATTCTGTCAAAATAGTCATCATCTTTAAAATCATCAGGCAGCTCCATTTGATAAGCGCCCATACCACATGTTATAACTGTGTAGTAATCTTTTTATTTGGTTGGATTGATTACATAAAGATATAAATCAAGATTTTCACATTCTTCCACATGCACTTTTTGAGAAATACTGCCAAAGTGCTTAATAATGTGGTTTTCAACTGCCTGCAGTTCATTTGCAGAGTATGAATATTTTGCCATAAAACACCTCAGTAATTTTTTTATAATATTCATCAAAAATTTTTGATGAAAATATTATTTTAAGGAAAATCTTTATTCTACTTCATCAGTTTTTAAAGCTTCTAATTTATTCATTGATGTTTCAAGCTTATTATTCCTTGTGGTTCTAAGACTGTCATATTCTGTAGATACTTTACCTATTAAATCACCTAGTTTTGTAAAGCCGTCAGAATATTTTATCCACTCCTTACGGAAAGAGCCCATAGCCTGCATTAAATCTTTTGCACGTTTTTCCATTACAAAATTTTCTGCTGCCTGCCTGATTACTGCAAGCACAGATATTGTTGTTACAGGTGAGCATATCATAACACCTTCTTTTGATGCCATATCTATTAATTCAGGTGCTGAATCAAAAATAAATGTATAAATTTTTTCGTTTGGTATAAACATTATAGCACAGTTTACAGTGCCGTTTTCTGTATCAATATATTCTCTGCCTGATATTGCTTTTATATGGTTTTTAACATCCTTTATAAACTCTTTTGCATAATATGGCTTTTCATTTTCTGGTGATTCCATATATCTTTTATAATTATCATAAGGAAATTTAACGTCCATATTTAATGTTGTACCGTTTGGAAGTAAAAAAGTAAAATCAGGCCGTTTGCCTGTAACATCGCTTTTTTGCTGGCGGATATAATTTATGCCCTCTTTAAGACCTGCATAGTTTAAAACATCATCTGCCATACGCTCTGCCCACTGGCCTCTGCCCTGTTTTGATGATAATGTTTCCTTTAAACCGTTTGTTACATTAAAAAGCTCTCTTGTTTTTGCTCTGCTGTCATCTATTATGCTTTTTAACTCGCCCATCTGCATATTCCTTGAATTTTCCATATTATTTATAAGCCCTGTTAATTTTAAAAGCTCGCCGTTTAATGTGTCTATCCGCTTTTCTATTACTTCTTTCTGACCACTGATTTCCTTTGCAGATATTTCACGCTCGCTTTTTAATCTGCCTGAAAGCATATCAGTAGTTTTTGCAAGTGTATCAAGAGAAATTTCTGCAAAGTTACTTTTTAAAAGCGCTGTCGCCTCATCAAGAGCAGCATTAAACTTATCTTCCCCACGCTTTGCTGTAAGCTTAAAAATAAACCATACAAATAAAGCACCAAAAACCATACCTGCAATAAATATTGTTATTATATATAAATTATCCTGCAGCATAATATACTACCTTCCTGCCCGCGCCACCTGTTCCAAAGTAACAGATAATATAGTTGATACACCGTATTCCTGCATAGCAACACCGTAAATGGAATCTGCAATGCTCATAGTATTATGGTTATGAGTTATGAGAATAAACTGAGTTTTATCAGATAATGCTTTAACCATACCAACATATCTTTCAACATTTGCATCATCAAGTGGTGCATCTACTTCATCAAGAAAACAAAACGGAGTAGGTTTCTGTAAAAACAGCGCAAATAAAAGCGTCATAGCAGTAAGAGCCTTCTCCCCGCCTGATAAAAGCCCCATGTGCTGCAATTTTTTGCCCGGCGGCTGAATATATATTTCAACACCGCTTATAAGCATATTATCTGGGTCAGTTAATTTTAACTCTGCCTCGCCATTGCCAAATAATATATGAAATACTTCCACAAACTTCTCTTTTACTGAATTAAATGTTTCTTCAAACATTCTAACAGTTGCTTCATCTGTTTCATTTATAAAAGCATTAATGTCATCTATTGAGCCTTCTAAATCACTTCTTTGGTCTGTTAAAAATTTATACCTTTCTTCTGCCTCATTATAATCATTTAAAGCATTTAAGTTAATAGGTCCTAAATCATCAAGACGGCTTTCAATCCTGTTCATTTCTTCCTTGATTTTTCTAGGCTCCCTGTCTTTATCTGCATAAGATAAATATTCATGGGTAATTTCTTTGCCGTATTTTTCCATATACTGAGCAGCGCTTGCCTCTAATACTGATGAAATACCAGCTAAATCAAGCTCATATTTGCGGACTTCATCATCACCTTCTTTTATTTCGCCGTTTATATTTTCTGCCCGTTTTTTAATGTCTTCAATATTCTGGCGCATTTCATCAAGCTGCACAGCAGCACTGCGCACTTCGTCTTCTAATGAAAGCACTTCTTTTGATAAATTATCTAAACTTTCCTTTAAAAGTTCTAATTCTTCATTCCATTTTATCTCATCAATATTTAAAAGCTGCTGCAGTCTATTTTCCAGTTTAGAAATGTTATTTTTAATTTCTTCCCTGATACTGCGTTTAGATGCAAGCTCTCTTTTTATAGAGTTTGTCTGTTCTTCTTTTTGTGCATACTGTATTTTTACTTCTGTATGTTCTTCGCGTTTTTCATCAAGATTATCTTTTATAACTTCAAGTTTTTCTTCCAGCTCTGCCCGCTTTTCTTCCAGTTCCACCTGTTTTAAACTGGCAGCATTAACTTCTTCTTTTAAACTTTCTACCTTTTCAAAATTTTCTGATAAAGAGCTTTCTGCCAGCTCTATTTCTTTTAAAATGGTCTGGCTTCTTTTTTCAAGCCGTTCATATTCCTGCATAACAGCAGAATATTCTGTTTCCTTTTTAAGAAAATTATCACGTGAGTTATTATATAATGACTGTATATCATTTTGAATATTTATGCTTTCTTCTAAATTACTGCTAAGATAGCCTGTTATTTTTTCTATTTCAAATATTTCTGCACCAAGCTTATCAATCTGCTTTTCTGCATCCATTATACTTTCTTTTAATGAAACTATTTGAAACCCTTTATCTTCTTCCCCTGCCTTTTTATAAATATTATTAGCAAGATAAATATTTTGGTACACTTCATGTACCTGCATATTTAAAAGATGATTTCTAATATTTTCTATCTCACTTTTAAAAGCAAACCTGACAGATGATTTTAATGCAGCAATCTTTTCAAAAAGCTCATCCTTTTTATCATCATTAAATACTATTACATCACCAATATCTATAAGCCTTGCAGAATCCATATCAGATAAGAAATCAATTAAAAGCCCTGCAATATAAGGCTTTAATACCGCTGTATCATCATTAAAAGAGGAGGCAGCTTCAAGCTGTTTATTAAAAAAAGCAATATTATTCTCATAACTTTTTATTTCTGCCTTTAATTCTCTAGTTTTTGATTCTTCTGCTTCTTTTTGCTTTTTTAACTGCTCAGTTTTTTCTTTTGCAGCATTTAGATTTTCTTCGTCCTGCATCATTTTAAACTGTAAATCATCTATTTCCTGCTGGAAATTATCTTTTTTACGAGCTGCATCACTAAATAAATCTGATAAAGACTGCTGCTCTTTTTTAAGGCGCTCTATATCCTGCCTGCCGTGTTCATAAGCTGATTCTATCCTGATAAGCTCATTTCGTTTAGATGTGATTATACCAGTATATTCAATATAGGCTGCATCAGTTTCCTTAAACTCATCTTCCACTTCTTCTTTCTGGCTTGATAAATCATCAATCATATCTGATAATTCTTCCAGCTTATCAGATACAAACTCTAATGCGTCGCCTGCTGTATCAAGTTCATCAGTTAAGCTTTCAATGCTTTCTGCCATTTCTTCATATCTTTCTTTTTCTGCCCTTATGCTTGACTGAAGGTTTGCCTTAATATCATCACTTGATGCAATTTTTGTTTCAAGTGCCTTAATATCACCTTCAGTATTTGCCTTTTTTGTGGCAGTCTGCACTCTTTTTTCCTGCAAACTCTCATATTCTGCCTGACGTGCATTATAATCATTATTAGCAACATTTTCTATACGCACAAGCTCTGCATATTTTGCAAGTAAACTTTCTAAATTCTGCTTTTTCTCTATTAAAAGTGATTTTACTTTGCTGCTGTCCTCTGCTTTTATATAATAGGATGTGCAAAGATATGACTGCTCTAACCTTTTAAAATTGCTTTGCAGTTCTTCATATATTTTTAACTGCTCCACCTGCGCAGATAAAGACTGCATTTGTGTTACTATTTCTTCAATAATATCTGTTACCCTGTCAAGATTATCTCTTGTCTGCTGCAGTCTTCTTTCTGCCTCTTTTTTCTTATCTTTAAATTTAGTAACACCTGCCGTTTCTTCTAAGAAAAACCTAAGCTCCTCAGGGCTTGCATTAATTATTTTATCAACCTTGCCCTGCTCAATAATAGATATACTTCTTGCACCAAGCCCTGTATCCATAAAGATATCTTTAATATCTTTTAAGCGGCATTTTCTATTATTAATATAATATTCTCTTTCGCCAGTTTTATAAAATTTACGGGTAATAGTAATCTCTGAAAAAGTGCCGTATTTTGCAGCAACTGCCTCATCAATATCAGAAAGAGTAAGCCCAACTTCTGCAAAGCCTGCCGGTTTCCTTTTTTGTGAGCCGTTAAATACAATATCTTCCATATCTGCACCACGCAGTTCTTTTGCATTCTGCTCACCAAATACCCAGCGGACAGCATCCATAATATTACTTTTACCGCTGCCGTTAGGTCCAACAATAGCCGTTATCCCGTCAGGAAAATCTACAGTTGTCTTATCTACAAATGATTTAAAACCATGAAGGTATAATTTATTAAATTTCATAACGTCTTATTTTGCTAGATTTTGCATTTTTTTTCAAGAATTATTTTTAAAGAATAATTATTCAATATAAAATATATTGTAAAATCTAAAAACGATTGCGAAAAATGATATAAA
>DXAQ01000025.1 GCA_019116905.1 Candidatus Mucispirillum faecigallinarum
TTATTTATATCATTTTTCGCAATCGTTTTTAGATTTTACATAATAATATTTATCTATACAACTGCTTGACTAGATTTTTCTATTATGCTAATCTGTCAGAGATTAAATTTTAAACTTTTTTTATTTGACTAAAAAGTTATTTAAGATTAAAATAAAACATATTAAATAAATTGTGCTAAAATTGCATATATTATTGTGGAGGAAGCATGGCACGCAAAAAAACTATTATGGATGGTAATATGGCAGCAGCCCATGTGGCACACGCTGTAAATGAAGTGATAGCTATTTATCCTATCACTCCCTCATCAGTTATGGGTGAAATTTCTGATGAAAAAAGTGCAAAAGGCCAGGTAAATATATGGGGTTCTGTTCCTCATGTTGTAGAGCTGCAGTCAGAAGGCGGGGCAGCAGGAACTGTGCACGGCTCATTAACTGCTGGTGCTTTAACTACTACTTTTACAGCATCACAAGGTCTTTTATTAATGATACCTAATATGTATAAAATTGCCGGAGAACTTACACCTACCGTTTTCCATGTAAGTGCAAGGGCATTAGCTGCTCAAGGGCTTTCTATTTTTGGCGACCATTCAGATGTTATGGCATGTCGTGCCTGCGGCTGGGCTATGCTTGCCTCTAATAATCCACAGGAAGTAATGGATATGGCTTTAATTTCTCAAGCTGCAGCATTAAAAAGCCGTGTGCCATTCCTGCATTTCTTTGATGGGTTTAGAACCTCCCATGAACTTTCTGTTGTGGAAGAATTAACTTTTGAAGATATGCATCACATGATAGATGATGAACTTGTTAGAGAGCATAGAAAAAGATGCCTTACTCCTGATAACCCTACATTAAAAGGTACTTCTCAAAATCCAGATGTATATTTTCAGGGCAGAGAAACTGTTAATAAATATATAAATAATGTAGGCTCAATTTTGCAGAGCGAAATGGATAAATTTGCAGCATTAACTGGCAGGCAGTATCATTTAGTAGAATATTATGGTGCAAAAGATGCAAAAACTGTTATTACTGCAATGGGCTCTGCATGTGATGTTATAGAAGAAACTATTGATTATTTAAATGCAGGCGGCGCAAAACTTGGTGTTGTAAAAATACATTTATTCCAGCCATTTCCAGTGCAGGCTTTTGTTGATGCTGTGCCTGAAACTGTTGAACATATTGTTGTGCTTGACAGAACGAAAGAGCCGGGCGCTGTTGGTGAACCATTATATCTTGCAGTTAGAACAGCAATTGGCGAGGCAATGGCTACAAAAACTACTCACTTTAAAAAATATCCACGAGTTCTTGGGGGTAGATTTGGTCTTGGCTCAAAAGATTTAACTCCTGCTATGGTAAAAGCCGTATTTGAAAATGCTGCATCAGATAATCCAGTATTTGGCTTTACTGTTGGTATTGAAGATGATGTTACTCATAAATCATTAAAATATGACTCATCATGGCTTATTCCATTAAAAACATATAACGCTATGTTTTACGGTTTAGGCTCTGATGGTACAGTTGGAGCAAATAAAAATACTGCTAAAATCATTTTTGCAGAAACAGGTAAAAACTCTCAGGCTTATTTTGTTTATGACTCTAAAAAAGCAGGCTCTATGACTACAAGCCATGTGCGTTTTGGTGATGAGCAGATAAAAAGTTCATATCTTATTCAGCAGGCAGATTTCATCGGCTGCCATAATTTCAGCTTTTTAGAAAGGTATGATTTACTTTCTCCATTAAAAAAAGGCGGAGTATTCCTTTTAAACAGCCAGTATAATAAAGATGAAGTATGGAATAAACTGCCGCTGCTTGTACAAAAAGAAATAAAAGAAAAACAGGCAGAATTTTATGTTGTAGATGCTGTTAAAATAGCAGAAGAATTAGGGCTTGGTTCTAGAATTAACGTAATTTTACAGGCTGCTTTCTTTGCTATATCTAATATTATACCAAAAGATAAAGCCTTAGATGCTATTAAAGGCGCTATTAAAAAAACTTATGGCAAATACGGCGAAGAAACTGTTGCAAAAAATAATGCGGCAGCTGATGCAGGTTTTGAAAAAATATATAAAGTTGATTATTCTGCAATGCAGGCAGACAGCGCCCAAACTTCATTAATCAATGGCTGTTTAACTGATAAACGAGCAAGCAATTTTGTTAAAGAAGTTACAAGCGTATTAGTTGCAGGGGAAGGGGATAAAATTAAAGTTTCTCAAATGCCAGCAGATGGCACATGGCCAACAGGTACTGCACGTTTTGAAAAACGTAATATTGCAGTAAATATTCCTGTTTGGGACCCTGCTGTATGTATCCAGTGTGGAATATGTTCTTTTGTATGTCCTCATTCTGCAATACGTATGAAATATTATGATAAAGAATACCTTAAAAATGCCCCTGAAACTTTTAAATATGCAGATGCAAAAGGTAAAGAGTTTGCAGGCTATGCAGCTACTATTCAGGTTGCACCAGAAGACTGCACAGGTTGTAACGCCTGCGTAATAGACTGCCCTGCTGTTAATAAAGCAAACCCAGAGAAAAAAGCAATCAATATGGAGCCTCAAATACCTTTAAGAGCTCAGGAAGTTGTAAATTTTGAATTTTTTGAATCTATTCCAGAACTTCCTGTTGAAAAATATAATAAATCAACAATTAAAGGCAGCCAGCTTGCCCCACACTTTTTTGAATTTTCAGGCGCCTGTGCAGGCTGCGGTGAAACACCATATATTAAACTTTTAACTCAGCTTTTTGGGGACAGACTTTTAATGGCTAATGCAACAGGCTGTTCATCAATTTATGGCGGCAATCTGCCAACAACTCCATACTGCACAAGAAACGACGGTAAAGGACCTGCATGGAGCAACTCATTATTTGAAGATAATGCAGAATTTGGCTTTGGTATGCGCTTAGCTGTGGACTACTTTAAGGGTAAAGCTGTAGATTACTTAAATGCAAATAAAAATCTTTTTGATGCATCATTAGTAGATGAAATTCTTGCAAATATCGATACTCATGACCAGGAAGAAGTAGAAAAACAGCGTGCAAGAGTAGAAAAATTAAAAAATACATTAAAATCATCAAACATAGCAGAAAAAGAAGATTTTATAAGCATAGCAGACTATTTAACACCAAAATCTGTATGGATATTAGGCGGGGACGGCTGGGCTTATGATATTGGCTACGGCGGTTTAGACCATGTACTTGCAAGCGGTGAAAATATAAACGTATTAGTGCTTGATACAGAAGTATATTCAAATACAGGCGGTCAGGCATCAAAATCTACGCCTCTTGGAGCATCTGCAAAATTTGCAACAAGCGGTAAAGTTAGAGAGAAAAAAGATTTAGCTATGATTTCAATGACTTATGGAAGTATATATGTAGCAAAAGTTTCTCTTTCAAACCCTGCTCAGTGTATTAAAGCTTTTATTGAGGCAGAACGTTATAATGGTCCTTCAATAATTATTGCTTATGCTCACTGTATTGCCCAAGGCATTGATATGACAAAAGGTTCATTAGAACAGAAAAAAGCAATCAATGCAGGGTACTGGACGCTGCTTAGGTTTAATCCAGATTTAATGGAAGAAGGTAAAAGTCCGCTTATTATAGACAGTAAAGAGCCAGGCAGTGATTTAGCAGACTTTATGGCTGGAGAAAACAGGTTCCGCTTAACTAAAAAAGCAAACCCTGAAAAATATGAGCAGATTGTAGATATTGCAACTGCAAAACTTAACCGCAGAAATAGGGTTATGCGTGTTATGGCTGAACATTTAGTAGATAATAAAGAGTAGTTTAATAATATAAACGGGGTGCTTATGACCCGAACCCCATTTATTGGACAAATAAATGGGGTGTT
>DXAQ01000026.1 GCA_019116905.1 Candidatus Mucispirillum faecigallinarum
TGTATTAATTTTTTAAGTCTATCCTCATCTATTTTGTAGTTAGAATTTTCATAATCTCCCATATATTTAATAATAATATTACTTATAAGTTCATTAAGAACTCTACATATATTTAGTAATTTATTATATGATATTTTTTTATTTTCAAATATTTTATAATCTAAATTAAGAGTATTATAAAAATCATTATATGCAGTATAAAATAGCTTTTTTAGAAAAGGATAATCTTTGAATGAACCATAAAAATATATAAATTGCTTGTTTTTTTTATATAGTAATTCTTCAGATTGGGATATTTTAAATTCAATCAAATTTAAAAACATATAAGCAAAATAATGTTTAAATAAATTTTTCCAAACTACTTCATCACCTTGAAAAATAATATTTTGATAATATTCCATAGGGTCATTAAGTTCTTCAGGTGATGCAAAATAAATTTCTTGATTTTCAAGTTCTTTATATTCAAATATATGTTTTAATTTTCTAAATCTATAAAATAGTTGTTCTTCTGCCATAAAGTTGCTCCTTGTTGTTCAATTCTTCCATATAATTTTATCATTAATACCTTTTGTCTTTCAGAGCGTAAGCGAAGAAACTTATATTGTAATGATTAGTATATTATAAGATTTTTCGCCTGCTGCACAGGCTCTGAATGATTAAGGTATTTACACCCTAATTTTTCCAGTAAGTAAATTTTGCATAAGTCCTTTTTTTTGCTCCGTATATAAATCTAACTGCTTATTTAATAAGTTTATTTCTTCATCTGCTTTTGATAAAATATCAGCAATAGCTTTTTGCTCTTCAAGTGGTGGAAGTATAATTGAAATTTGTCCCATGTCTTTAAAGTTTAAACTATCACGAACACTACCACTAAGATAAGTTTTGATTACACCAGTGAATAAATGAGATGTAACCCAATAATTAAAATATACATAAGATAGTAAATTATTACATTCAAAAACAATATACATAGGGCTTAAAAGACCAATATTAAAGTTTTCTAATAACGCTATTGAGCCTACATTTATTCTTGATGGATTATAAGCAAATTGATTTCGTTTAACTATTTTATAATTTTTTGTATTTTTGCTTGCAACTCTTTTATCAAAAAAATCATCTTGCATAATAAAACCATGTTTATTTGAAACGCTCAATATTTCAATTTCTTCATTGTTTTTATTTCTTATATTGACTTCCTTTATCAAATATTTGAGATGATAATGTTTCCATTTCTCATTAAAGCCATGTAGTCTTTTTTTGCCTGTTAGCAGGTTTTGCATTAAGCCTTTTTTTTGTGTTTCTTTATATGCAATTAATTCTTTTGTTTGCTGTATTGCTTTATCCCATAATGATAATATATCAGCAATTTTTTTCTGCTCATCAATCGGGGGAAGAAGAATTTTACATTCCCCAATTTCATTCAAATTGATTTTTTTAGGAAATGCAACGTGTAAAGTCCTTTTATATATTTCCTGCTGAAACTCATTACCTTGAATTAAATAATATAAAAATTTACTTTCTACTTGCTTAATAATATTGTGTAATAAACTGATAGTAACATAATAAGCAATATCTTCATCTGTGTATATTAATGCAGGAGTTCCAATATTACCAATACGAGTTAAAAAAATATCATTTATTTTTGGTTTATATTTAAAAAATTTTTCAAAATCATTTTTACTGATATATTTATTTGTTTTAGTATAGTCTGCAATATCTTCTACACTAATAAATTTTACACCACTTGATGTATATTTTGGTGTAGAATGTATCCCGTCGTGTATATTGCATACTTCCCCTAATTTTTTTACTTCCCAGCCTTCTGGTATATCTATATTTTTTGCCATTTTTCACCTGTAACTATTTTTTATCTAATTTTTTTACAGTTTCATCAAAATCAGAAATATAATCTTTCATTTGTATTTCACTATATTTTTCATATTCCTTATATGCTAATTCTTTTGCCATTTCCATAGATACACTGCCTTTATTTTCTAAAATATCCCTATCGTTTATTGTTAAAAAGGCATTTAGTTTTTCTATCCAGTCATGCTGTGTCATAATCTTTTTATTTTTTGCCTGTATCTCTGCAAACTCTAAATACATAGATACTATGCGGTTATATATATCTAACTCATCTTGTGTTAAATAATTTTTTGCAATAGCAACATCATTTTTTCTTATTTCTCCAGCAGGGGAATTTTTCCAGCTGGTTAGTCCCATATGCTGTTTATTACTGTCTGCCCTTTCATATATTATTTCTGCTGCTGTTTTGCCTGTAATAGCATAATGAAATTTATTTTGAACTGTGGCATAAAAATCTTTTGTTTCCTGGGAGTTTTTATCATAATCACTACTACACTGTGCATATATATCTGTAATTTTCTGATAAAATCTTCTTTCACTGGCTCTTATTTTTCTAATACGTTCTAATAACTCATCAAAATAATCTGCCCCAAAAGATTTGTTTGGCTCCATTAATCTTTTATCATTCATAACAAAGCCTTTTATAATATATTCTTTTAATACGTTAGTTGCCCATATTCTAAAATGTGTTGCCTGCTTTGAATTTATCCTATATCCAACAGCTATTATCATATCTAAATTATAATAATCTATTTGCCTTTTTATTTCTCTGCCGCCTTCATTTTGAACTGTTTCAATTTTTGAAACAGTTGACGCCATGTCTAATTCCTGACTTTCATAAATGTTTTTTATATGTCTACTAATAGATGCTTTTGTAACTCCAAAAAGTTCCGCAATTTTGTTTTGCGGCAGCCATAAAGTTTCATTGACTAACTTCATTTCTACATTTATCTTATTATCTGGTGTTTTATATATTAATATTTCACTCATTTTTCACCTGTAAAGTATTGATAAATAAAAAATGTGCAAATTTTGCACATTGCTTTCATGTGAATATGCTAAAACTATATCATTTAATATATAATTTTAAGCCCAGTTGTAAAGGGTTACTTTACAACTGGTTTTTGTCTATAACCCTAAATCATGCAGATATTTCTTCATTTCATTTTTTACAACTTCTAGTTCTTTTTCTAAACTTTCTATTTTACTGGCTATTTCTTTCATATCTACTTGTTCTTCTTCCTCAAAAGTATCTACATAGCGTGGGATATTTAAGTTATAGTCGTTTTCTTTTACTTCTTCATAGCCTGCCACATGGCTGTATTTTTCAATCTCTTTACGCTCTTTATATGTGTTAAAGATTTTATTTATTATTTCATCACTTAATTCATTTTGTGTTTTATTCTGTATAAATTCATGTGATGCATCTATAAATAAAATATCTTTCCTATTTTCGTTTGCGCCGCCTTTCTGCCTGCTTTTATCAAATATTAATATGGCAACTGGTATGCCTGTTGTTTGAAAAAGACCGCTTGGCAGTCCGATTACTGCATCTAAAATATTTTCTTCAATAAATGCTTTACGGATAACTGCTTCACCTGCACCCCTGAAAAGCACACCATGTGGCACAATCACTGCAACCCTGCCAACCTTATCTTTTGCCACTTCTACCATGTGGCTTATAAAAGCATAGTCCCCCTTGCTTTTTGGCGGCATACCTCTATGAAAACGGTGATATTCATCATCTTTCAAATTATCATAGCCCCATTTATCAAGTGAAAAGGGCGGGTTGGCAACTACCACTTCAAACTTTATTAAGCCATGCTCATCTTTTAATAATGGGTTGTTTAATGTATCGCCCCATTCAATTCTTGCATCTTCCTGATTATGTAAAAACATATTCATTCTTGCAAGGTTATACGTGCTGCCTACTTTTTCCTGACCGTAAAGAGAATAATCTCTGTCGCTGACTTCTTCCCCCACCATTAAAAGCAGTGAGCCAGAACCACAGGCTGGGTCGCATATTCTATCTCCTGATTTTGGCATGGCAAGCTTTGCAAGCAAACGTGATACAGTTTCTGGGGTAAAAAATTCCCCAGCTTTTTTGCCTGCATCACTTGCAAACTGCTGCAAAAGATACATATAGGCTTTACCTAATAAATCAGTTCTGCCTATATCTGTTAAATCTATTGTTGCAAAATCTCTTAATAAGTTGCGTAACATTTGGTTACGCTGGTCAGCCTGTCCAAGTATTGACTGGCTGTTAAAATCAACTGTAAAAATATCTTTTAAATGCTGGCTGTTAGCTTCTTCTATAGCATGCAGCGCCTTATTTATGATTTCACCAAGGTTATCTTTTGATATATTTTCAAGCACCTTATCAAAAGTAGCATTATCAGGTATTTGTATTCTCATATATTTCTTTTTTATCTCTAAGCGGTCTTTATCACTGCCATATTTTTTTACTAACTCTGCAAGCTCCACTTTATGCATATCACTTATATATTTATAAAAAAGCATAGCCAGTGAGTAATCTTTAAATATACTGGCATCTACTACCCCGCGGGCAGAGGTTGCCGCATTCCATAATGTTGTATTTAATTCCTGTTGTGTTATCATATTAAAGCTCCATTCATTAATTTTTCTAACTGTATTTTACGTAAATTATAAATTTCCTGCTGAATTTTTAATTCCTTATTATTCAGCTTATATGCTGCTGCAATTTCTTCCTGCACTTTTCTTTCCGGCAGATAAACTTCTAATTCATCTAACGCGTTGCGTGGAAGTGTAGGGGTTGTGGCAGAAAGTAACGCCACTTTTTCAAGCTGTTTTTTACATGATGGGCTGTTTAGCCATACTGCAAGATAGCTGTTACTGCATACTCTGCTGTCTGCATCTAATATAAATACTGCATTAGATGTAACAAATGGCTCATCACTTTCAAATAAAGCAGCCTTAAAACTGCCCCTTGCTGTAAGCACTATTTCCCCTTGACTAAGCGGGCTTATATGCTTAATATTATCAGTAGATATTTTAATACATTGGTGGTAGTCGATTTCCCCAAATGAATTAATATCTTTTGCCTGCAGCAGATAGAAATGCCCGTTTTTATCTGTTACAGGCTGCCCTCTAAAACTATAACCAGTTTTGACGGTGCAAAAATCTTTGATTTTTTTGACCATGTTTTCCTCCTTTACTAAAAACGCTATATTTATCTACTGCGTTTTTAAGTATTTTTTGTTATAATAAATCATAAGATTTATTTCCTTATACCACTTTTAAAATCAGATGTCAAGTAAAAATTCCAGTAGATGAATGTAGCTGAAAAAATATTCAGTCATAAATTATCTTTAACAATTTTCTCAATCTATTTCTATGTTCCATGCTTACATTTTACATTTCTTTTACTTTCCTGTCTTTGACAATACCAAATTAATGTGATAGAATAATTTTAAAGCTATTTAGGGGGCTGATATGGAAAATATTCATAAAACTATTGCTGTTATAGATATAGGCAGTAACTCTATCAGGCTGCAGGTTGCCCGTGTGATAGACAGGACTTATAAGGTGATAAACGATTATAAAGCTACTGTCCGCATAGGTGATAACGTATATAAAACTGGCGAGTTTTCAGAAGAAGCCATAGATACTCTTTTGCAGGTGCTTACAAACATTAAAACTATTATGGATAGTGAAAATGTGGAAATGTGCCGTGCTGTTGCAACTGCCTCATTTCGTGAAGCATCTAACGGTCATCAGGTAGCAGAATATATAAAATCAAAAACAGGTATAGATATAGAGATTATAACAGGCGAGGAAGAAGCCCGTCTTATGTATCTTGCTGCATCATATTATTTTCAAATAAGTGATTATAATGTATTACTTGTTGATATGGGTGGCGGCAGTACAGAGTTTAGCTATGCAGAAAATGGCAGCCTTGTATTTTCAGAAAGCACTCCCCTTGGCTGTTCTAAGTTAAACTATGAATTTTTACAGGGCGACCCGCCAAATGATAACCAGATAAAATCACTTCGTGCCCATTTAAAAGATGTGTTTGATGAGATACTTCCTAAAAAAGGTGTTACTAAATTGATATGTTCAGGTGGCACAATTAATAATATTTCTGCCATATATAATAAGCGTCAGAATTTATCAGATGCATCCGTTAAGTTTGTAGATACAGTATTTGCCAAGCATTTTTTAAATGAGATAACTGGTAAAAAAATAGAGGAACGTTTAAAAATATCAGGTGTTGAGCCAACAAGGGCAGATATTATATTAAGTGCCACTATTCTTGTGAATATGCTTTTAAAGCGTTACAGTTTAGATGGTTTTTACACTCTTTCAGGTGGTCTGCGTGCAGGTTTAACTATTGATGTAATGAATAAAATGGGTATAGAGCTTATTTTTCAGGGCGGCAATACTGATGTGCATTATGCAAGGCTTGTAGAGACTGGTAAAAAGTATTATTTTGATGATGCCCATGCGGAGCAGGTAACAAGGCTTTCCCATATACTTTTTGAAAAACTTCAAAAACTACTGGATTTAAAAGATGAAGATTACAAGCTTTTAGAGGCTGCTGCAATGCTGCATGATATTGGCCAGCATATATCATATTCTAAACACCACAAACATTCATATTATTTAATAACAAATACAGAGCTGCCAGGTTTTTCCGATGATGAGATTGCGATTATTGCAAATATTGCAAGATATCACAGGCGATCTATGCCTAAATTAAGCCATGAGCATTACTTAAAATTATCAAACAGTGCCCGTTTAAAAGTTTCAAAGCTGGCATCTATCCTGCGTATTGCAGACGGGCTTGACAGAACTCACTCTCAGGCGGTAAAAGATGTAAATGTGGATATAGAAGACGATAAAATAATCATATCCCTTGAAGTAGATAAAAACAGTAATATAGAAATGGAAAAAGCAGGGTTTGATAAAAAGAAAGACCTGCTTGAAAAGATTACAGGCAGGGCTGTGGAGCTGATATAGTATGAAAACGTATCTGTATGGTATAATCAATATTGGTGCCAGTGCTTTTCGCATGGCAGTTTCAGAAGTAGGTAAAGGATATATTAAGGAGATAGATTATCTATTAAAGCCCTTACGGCTTGGTGTGGATACATTTTCCCAGGGTTATATATCATTAGAGCATGTAAAATATGCAACGGAGATACTGCGCGGTTTTAAAAACAAGCTTGATGAGTATGGTATAAAGCATTATAAGGCAGTATGCACAAGCGGTGTGCGTGAAGCTGGCAATAAGGACTTTTTTATTGATTACGTTAAAATCCATGCAGGTATAGATATTACTATTTTAGAGCCTTCAGAAGAAGTATATATAAAATATTTAGCTGCCAAACTATCTGTTTCAGGTTTTGATAATATGGAAAAAGAGGGGGTAGTATTTGCAAATATTGCAAGTGGTAATATTACCTTATCTGTAACGAAAGGTGATAATATTTTATATTCCGGCGCGCTTCCTTACGGCAGTTTAAGGCTCAGGCAGATGTTTAGGCATATAAGTCCGTTAAAAAGGCACAGAGCTTTTGACCAGTATGCAGAAAATATGGTTGCAACTGTGGCAGGCACAATCAGCAAAAAAACAAACGTAAAAAATCTTGTAGGCAGTGGAAGTTCTATTAATATGATGTTAAGAATTTTCAAGCCGAAAGATAAGTTTATTATGCGTGAAGATTTAGAAAAGCTTTATAATAAGATAAGGATATATACTAAGCAGGAGCTGGTAGATGAGATGCAGCTGCGGGATGATGAGGCGGAAGTTTTGGTGCCTACCTTATGTACATATATTCATCTTTTAAAATATACAGGGGCAGACAGGTTTCATTTTTCACCTGTTGATTTTCCAACCACATTAACACAGTTTTATACCGGCGCCCTAAAAGATACCCATTTCCATAAGCGTATAAAAAATACAACTCTGGCACTTGGTGAAAGGTTTAATATTAACACAATGCATGCAAGACGGACAGCAAAGTTTGCAAAAAAACTTTTTACTGAGTTTGAAGATTTACATTCACTTGATAAATCAAAATATGAGATTTTAGAAATGGCAGCTCTTTTATTTCAGGTAGGAGAATATATTGATGCTAAACAGTTTGCCTATAATTCATATTATATAATAAAATCTACAAGTATACCAGGCATCAGCAGCCGCGATATATTTTTAACAGCATGTGTTGTATATAATATGGAGGGTATTTTAACCCACAGTGAAAGTATAGAGGGCAACTATCTTTCATCAGAAGAACAGCTTATAATAAACAAGCTTTCATGTATATTAAGGCTTGCAGTAGCTTTTGATGCAAGTAAGGCAGGGTTGATTGAAGATATTGATATTATTCAGAACGATAATATGATTATAATAAATGCAAAGGCAATAAAAGAGCCGTTTGTGGAGCTTTTTACATTTGATAAAGTAAAGAATAATTTTGAAGAAACATTTGGCATACCAATAGATATAAGAACTATAATGATATATGATTAAGCAGGGTTGAGTATGGATACACATAAAAAAGAATATTATATAGGCAGGGAATTAAGCTGGCTTGCATTTAATGAGAGAGTGCTTTCAGAAGCTCAGGATATGCATAATCCGTTAATGGAAAAATTAAAATTTACTGCGATTTTTTCATCAAATATGGATGAGTTTTTTATGGTGCGTGTGGCAGGTCTTATTGAGCAGATTAGTGCAGGCTATAAAAAAACAGATATAGCAGGCTATACGCCTGAAGAACAGCTTGTAGCTGTATCAAAAGAAACAAGGCGTTTAATAGAAAAGCAGCAGGATATTTTTAGGGAGCTTACATCTGAGCTTGAAAAATGCGGCATTATATTTAACCCTGATATAACTGATGAATATTATGAAGAAACAGAAAACATATTTATAGATGCCATAATGAGTGTAGTAAGCCCAGTAACGCTGGACCCTGCCCACCCGTTTCCATTTATATATAATAAGCGTATGAGCCTTATTGCAGCTTTAGAAAAGCATGGGAAAGAATATTTTTCTCTTATTATGCTGCCTGAAAATATACGCAGATATTTTGTTATACATAAAGGAAATAAAAAAATCATATTTACAGTGGAAGAAGTAATAAAAACACATATTCAGAAGCTTTTCAGAGGTTATGAAGTAAAATCAGTAAATGTATTTCGCCTGACAAGAAATACAGATATTGAGATGCGCTCAGAAGAAATGGCAGATATAATATTATCTATGAAAGACTTTTTATCAAGACGAGTAAAAGGTGCTGTTACTCGTGTTGAAATAGAATCAGAAACCCCTGAATATATTGTAGAATTTTTACAGCAGATGGTAAATTTTAAAGATATGGACACTCAGTATATACAAGGGGTAATAGATTTAACATTTTTATTCAGCCTTTCATCTATTATGCCTAATATGCAGTTTCCGCCACATACAAGTTTTACTGTGCCTGATTTACCGGAAAATAGTGATATATTTAACAGGATTAAAGAAAAGGATGTATTTTTTTTCCGCCCTTATTATTCATTTTCAACTGTATCAAAGTTAATAGCTATTGCAGCAGCAGATAAAGACGTGCTTGCAATAAAGATGACATTATATAGAACGAATAGAGATTCTTCCATATTAGCATCACTTGTAAAGGCAGCAAAAAGCGGCAAGCAGGTAAGTGTTGTAGTGGAATTAAAGGCGCGTTTTGATGAGGAAAGAAATATTGACTGGGCAAAAAATTTAGAAGATGCAGGCTGTATTGTAACATACGGCATAGCAGGCCTTAAAATACATGCAAAATGTCTGCTTATTGTCCGCAGGGAGCAGGAAAGCATTAAGCGTTACACTCATATTGCAACAGGCAACTATAACGAAAATACGGCAGCACTTTATACTGATGTGGATTTGATTACATCAGATGACTGCATTGGCAGAGATGCTGCCCAGCTTTTTAATTATCTTATGGCATATACTGAGGAGCAAAGCTGGCGTGTTTTAAGCGTAGCCCCATTTAATTTAAGGGAAAATATATATAAACTTTTTGATAACGAAATAAAGCAGGCAAAAGCAGGCAGGAAAGCATACGTTATTATGAAAATGAACTCTTTAATAGATAAAGATATAATAGATAAAATGTATGAAGCCTCTAATGCTGGTGTTAGAATTGATTTAATTGTGCGAGGTATATGCGGATTAAAAGCAGGCTGTAAAGGTTTCAGCAGTAATATAAGGGTTAGAAGTATAGTAGGCAGGCTTTTAGAGCATTCAAGAATATTTTATTTTGAAAATGCAGGCTCTCCAAGATATTTTATAGCATCTGCAGATATGATGCCGCGGAACTTAAACAGGCGTGTAGAGCTTATGACAGAAATTTATGATGATGACTTTAAAAAAGCACTTAGTAAATTTTTAGATATAACATTAAAAGATAATATGAAAGCATGGCAGCTGCATGGTGATACATTTAAAAAAGTAATAAAAGCAGATGATGAGGAGGCTGTAAACTCTCAGGAATATTTTATGAATAACAGGCTTATATAATCATTCAATAATTTTCACAGGGCTTTTTTTAATTTTTCTTGAAATAACTTTTAATACTGCCCATGATATTATTAATGAAATAAGTGCAGATACTGCAGTAATTGTATCTTTATGAAAAATATTATCAATAACTAAAGCAAATATGAACATAAATAAAATCGGCAGGCCGTAAAGCATAAGGGAAAGTTTAAGCATATATTTTTTATCAATGATAAGTGAAACAGTTTCGCCCTGATTATATTTTTTATTAGTGCGCAAAGATATTTTTTTAGGTGTGGAAGCCATAAGGCATGATGAGGTGCAGTTTTCGCAGCCTGCATCAATTAAAAATAAAGTATTATTATTTTCATCAGTATAAGCAGCTTTTGCAGATATAGTTTTGCAGTCTGCAGTGTTATTTTTCAACATTAATCATATCAGCCATACTATCGCTTATTGCAATTCTTCCAGAGCCTATCATGCATATTTTATAAGGGGAGCTTTGCAATAGTTTTATTTTACTGCCTGGTACAAACCCAAGTGCAGATATGCGCATTGCATCGTTTTGGTTGCTGCATGTAAGCGATGATATAATATATGTGTTATTTGTAACTGCATCTTTTAATTTCATTTTAATAAACCCTTACTCTTTACTCTTATATATTATGATAATCAATATCAATTTAATAAATATAATTTATCACTAAAAATATAAATGTCAATAGGGAAAATTAAATAAAAAAAGCGGGATTTTAGTCCCGCTTATAAAATTAATGGTTAAATAAATTTATCCAACAACAGGCAGGAAAGAAAATACTTCTGTAAACCAGATAGAAAGAGCATACATTTTATTAGTTAAAAGCAGCACGCCTATTAATACAAGCAGCACGCCTGCGATTCTTTCTACCCATACTAAATATTTACCTGCTTTACGTATTGCATTAATAACTTCGTTTACTGCCAAAGCTGCCACTAAAAACGGAATCCAAAGCCCAAGAGAATATATAAATAAAAGCATCATACCCTGCGTAACAGAAGATTCCTGGGATGCAACTGCTAAAATACCTGCTAAAATAGGGCCAACACATGGTGTCCAGCCCAGCACAAAGGCGATACCTAAAAAGAATGCATTAATAAAAAACGGTACTGATTTTTTCTTATAATCCATTTTCGTAGTTTTCATTAAAAATTTAATTTTAAAAACTCCTATCATGTGCAGTCCAAAAATAATTACGATAACCCCTGCAATTTGTGAAAGAATCATCTGATAGCTTTTTAAAAACTGCCCAAAGGAAGTGGCTGTTGCACCTAATGCAACAAATACTATTGTAAAACCAAGCCCAAAAAATAATGCTCCAAGAAATGCTTTAAAACGTGGTGAATATTTTCCTTGATTTTCGCCTGCTGTGCCGTTTTTTAAATTTTCAAGGCTTTCTCCTGACATAAATGATATATAGCCTGGTAAAAGAGGAAAAATACATGGTGATAAAAATGTTAAAAAACCTGCAAAAAAAGCAGTAAATATTGACGGTATTTCTGGTGTAAACAAGTGTCCCTCCTTACATATATATTATATATTCACAATTTGATTAAAGATTGTGTAGGTAATATATAGATTTTTATTATAATACAATGAAAACTTGTAGATATTGTGTAGTTATATTTATTTTGAATTTTACAAAAAAACTTTTTGGTATAGATTAATGTCATAGAGAAAAAGGGGTATTTATGAGCAGCAGAAAAAAACTTATAGCAGTCGGCGTAGTTGTATTAGGTGCATTAGCATATTTATTAACAAGTGGATTTGCAGGTTACTCTCTGCATGATGCAGAAGTTTCTGAGATAGTAAATAACCCTGGTAAATTTCAGGATAAAGGCATAAGGGTCAGCGGCAAAGTAATTGATGGCACTATCAAAAAAGCGCAGCTTGATTTATCTTTTAATATGAAAGATAAAAATAACGACAGCTTTATGAAAGTAGAATATAAAGGGATAGTGCCGGATGCTTTTAAAGAAGATGTGGAAGTTATTGTTGAAGGCACTTATGATGAAGTTAATAAAAAGTTTGTAGCAAACTCCCTTTTAGCAAAATGTCCATCACGTTATGAAGGTATGGACGCAAAAGAACATGACAAAGCGATGGCGGAAAAAAACGCAGAAATATAGACTCCTCAAAAGATATTAGCTGTTATAAGGCTCGGTTTCCCCACCGAGCCTTATTTATTAAGCATTAAAGCCTGTGCCATTGCAAAATAAATATATTTATGTTATACTTAATTACATAAATTATGTGATAATATATATTAAAATTTTAAAGGAAAAAGGTAAACTTCTTTATATGGCAGAAGAAATAGGAAAAAGTCTGATTTCTTTAAAAAAGGCAGGCAAAATATATGGCTCTGTTACTGCTTTAAGGAAAATAGATTTAGATATATATAAAGGTCAGTCTGTTACCATATTTGGCTCAAATGGAGCAGGAAAATCTACACTTCTTAAAATCCTTTCTATGCAGACACGTCTATCCTCTGGTTCACTTTTATATAACGGAGTAGAAAGTAAAAAATTAGCAGATGTTTACAGGGCAAATTTTGGTGTTATTTCTCACCAGCCGTTTGTTTATGAAAACTTATCTGCTATGGAAAACCTTGAATTTTACGGCTCACTTTATAACGTGAAAAATGTAAAAGAAAGGGCAGAAAGTCTTTTGAAACAGCTTGATTTATATGCAAGGCGCAATGATGCAGTGCGCACATATTCCAGAGGTATGCTGCAAAGAATATCTATTGCCCGCGCTTTAATTCATTCACCAGAGATTATTTTTTTAGATGAACCATATACTGGGCTTGACAGCCTTGCTGGTAATAGACTTTCAAACTTATTAAAAGAGCAGCTTAGCAGTAACAAAACAATAGTAATGGTTACCCATGATATACATACAGGCCTTGATTTAGCAAGTCAGGTAATCATTATGAAAAGCGGAAATATTATATTTAATAAGCCAAAATCAGAAATAGATGAATCATCGTTTGAAAAATTATATTTAGAATTAACTGATGTATAAGGAAAAATAAATGAATTATTTTAAGGCAGTACTTGCCATATTAAAAAAAGATATTTTAATGGAGATAAGGACTAAGGAAACTATCAATGCCACATTAGTTTTCAGTATCCTTATTACAATAGTTTTTAGTTTTATATCAGAGCCTGGCAGTAAAACGGAGCAGGCAGTAGCAGGCGGTATATTTTGGATGGCTGTTACATTTTCAGGTATTTTAGGGCTTAATAAAACAATGATGAGTGAAATACAGGGCGGTAATTTTGAGGCATTAATGCTTGCTCCAATTGACAGAAGTGCCATATTTTTTGGCAAAGTTATTTCAAATTTTTTATTTCTAACTATATTAGAAATTATACTCGTGCCGCTGTTTTTAGTATTTTATAATGTTAATTTAGTTTCTCACTGGCTTATGGTTGTAATAATACTGCTTGCCACTTATGGTTATTCTGTAACAGGCACATTGTTTTCAATGATAAGTGTGCGCACAAAAACAAGGGAAATTATGCTGCCCCTTTTGATGCTGCCTATTTTAGTGCCGGTAATTATTGCAGCCATTCTTTCTACAAACATATTTTTATTTAATCAGGAAATAACTTACTGTTATAACTGGATAAAGTTAATGGCGGTATTTGATATAATCTTTACAGCAGTGATTTTTGCAATATTTAGTGCTGTTATAGAAGAATAGATTTTGGAGCATATATGAAAGGATTAGCAAAATTAGACAAAATATTTTCTATACTGCTTTTTATAGCAGTACCTGTTGGGCTTTATTTTGCCTTTTTCTACGCACCAGTTGAAAAGGTAATGGGTATGGTACAGAAAATATTTTATTTTCATGTATCATCTGCCTGGATAGGTTTTTTTGCATTTTTTATAACATTTATCACAAGTATATTATACTTAATCACAAAAAAATATACTTTTGATGATATAGCAGCAGCTTCAGCTGAAATAGGGCTTGCTTTTTGTACGATAGTAATAGTAACAGGACCGTTATGGGCAAAACCAACCTGGGGTAAATTTTGGACATGGGACCCGCGCTTAACTTCTACCCTTATTTTATGGTTTATATATATAGGTTATGTAATGCTCAGGCAGTTTATGGATGAAAGCGATAGACGTGCAAAATTTTCATCAGCTATTGGTATAATAGGCTTTATTAATGTGCCGATAGTATTTTTATCTATTCAGTGGTGGAACAATACAATACATCCAAATGTAGTGCAGAAAGGGGGCGGCGGTCTTCACCCAGATATGCTTACTGCTATGCTTGCATGCCTTGGGGTATTTACAATTATATATTTATCACTTTTAATACGCAGGCTTAGGATTATAAACTTAGAAAGACGTATAAAATTATTAGAAACAGAATAAAAGGAGCTGAAAAATGAATAATATAGGATATCTAATTGGTGCTTATGCATTTATATGGTTAATTTTAGCATATTATTTTTATGCAACAGGCTCAAAAGTAAAACAGCTTGAAGAAAAAGTTAAAACATTAGAAGAAGAAAAAGAGCATCCATAACGTTTTTAATTAATTTATATATAAAGGGGTTTTTCTATGAAAAGGAAGATATTGCTTGTTATATCCGCTTTAATGCTTATATCATGCGGTCAAAAGGAGCAGGAGCAGGCAGTTAGTCAAGTCAGGCCTACTGATGTGGCTGTTACTAAGATTACTTTGCAGGATATTACAGATTATTATACACTACCAGGCACTGTGGAGGCATGGGATGATATAACAGTTCCTTCAGAAATTTCTGGTCCTGTTACATGGATAGGTAAAGAAGAAGGTTCTTTTGTTAAGCAGGGGGAGGCAATATTAAAGATTAATACAGATAATCTGCTTGCAAACTTAAACTCTGCAAAAGTTCAGCTGGAAGATGATAAGAAGGAATATCTCCGTCAGAAAAACTTATATGCTCAGAAAGCAGTTTCACAAAAGCAGTATGATACAGCAAAGAAAACTTATGATTTAGCTGTTGTATCATATCAGCTTGCCCTTGATGAATTCAATAAAAGTACAATAAAAAGTCCTGTTACTGGTATTATTGATGATGTTATGCCAAATATAGGTGAATATGTTTCTCCCGGCACAGAGGTGGCAAGGCTTATAGATATGTCAAAACTAAAAATATATGTTTATGTGCCTGAAAATGATGTGAAATATTTAAGGCTTGGTCAGACTGTTGATGTGTATGTGGCAGAAATAGGCGGCGATAAAAATATTAAGCAGGGTGTAATAAATTATATTTCAGTAGTCAGCGACAGTGCAAGCAACTTAACCCATAAAGTGCGTGTAGATATAGCTCTTGACAGGGATATCAGACCTGGGAGAATAGTAAGAGTGGATATAGTTCGCAAGCATTTTCAAGATGTTATGGTTGTAGATATGTATGCTGTAATAGATAAGGACGGTCAGAAAGTAGTTTTTATTAATAATAACGGCACAGCAGAAGAAAGAAAGGTTGTTACTGGTGATATGATAGGCACAAAAGTAATAATTATTTCAGGTGTTGAGCCGGGTGATGAGCTTATTACTAGCGGCCAGCAGTTTTTATCAGACGGCCTGCCTGTCCGTCTGGGAGAATAAACCATGCTTATAACAAAAGCTGCCATAAAATGGAAACAAGCTGTTTTTCTGTTAATGATGGTGTTTATTATATTTGGATCATCTGCATATATCAGCCTGCCTAGAGAAGCTGATCCTGATGTTCCTATACCATATATATTTATAACAACTATATATTCTGGTGTTTCACCTACGGATATGGAATCTCTTGTAACATTTAAAATAGAAAATAAATTACGCGGTATAGAGGGTGTAAAAGAGATTATTTCATACAGTGCTGAAAGTGTATCAAATATCAGTATCGAGTTTAATCCAGATGTAAATATTGATATGGCATTACAGCGTGTAAGGGATAAGGTAGACCAGGCAGCAAACGATTTACCGCAGGATTTAACAGAAGAACCTATTATTACAGAAATCAGTATGAGTGATTTCCCTGTATTTGTTGTAGCAATATCTGGCGATGTACCAGAGCATGACTTGAAAAAAATAGCCGATGAAATGCAGGACAGGTTTGAAAGTGTAAAAGGTGTTTTGGAAGTAGAATTATCGGGCACAAGGGACAGGGAGATACTTGTAGTATTTGATTATGAAAGGCTGCAGACATATTCCCTTACAATGAACGATTTAGCAGATGCAGTAAAAGGCGAACATATAAATATTCCAGGCGGCTCACTTGATATTGGCAAGGGTAAATATTTAGTGCGTATACCTGGGGAATATACTGATATAAAAGAAATGGAAGATATAGTTGTAACAGTAAAGGACGGCATACCAGTATATTTAAGAGATGTGGCGCAGGTGCTTGATTCTTTTGAGGATAAAGATTCTTATGCATCCTTAAATGGTATTCCTGCCATATCTGTATCTATTAAAAAGAGAGTTGGTGCAAATATATTAGATATGGCAGATGATATAAAGAAAGTAATAAAAGAGGCAGAAGAAGAATATCCGCCTGCTGTTAAGTTTACACTAACTACAGATATGTCAAAAGATATTAAATCTATGGTTGATGAACTTGAAAACAGTCTTATTACTGGGTTTATATTAGTGTTTTTAGTGCTGTTTTTATTTTTAGGTAAGCTTAATTCTCTTTTTGCAGCAGTTATTATTCCATTTAGTATGCTTATATCTTTTATAATAATACAGGCTATGGGCATAACATTAAATATGATGGTTCTTTTTTCACTGATTATGGCTCTTGGTATGCTTGTGGATAACGCTATTGTAATAGTAGAAAATATTTACAGGCACATGCAGGAGGGTAAAAGCAGGGTTGAGGCAGCCTATGCAGCATCTGAGGAGATAGGCTGGCCGATAGTTGCATCTGCTTTGACAACAGTATTTGCTTTTCTGCCAATGGTATTTTGGCCTGGCACAATCGGCGAATTTATGAAATTTCTGCCCCTTACTTTAATTATAACACTTTCATCATCTTTATTTGTAGCACTTATTTTTAACCCTGTAATATGTTCATCATTTATGAAAGTGAAACCTCACCATAAAAGTGAAGATGAAGAATTAAAGTTTGGCAGGTTTATGCAGCTTTATATGAAAACAGTAAATTTTGCATTAGACCATAGGTTTTTAGCATTAGCTGTAACAATGTTTTTAGTAATACTTCCTATGTTTTTATTCAGCGCAAGAGGGTTAGGGGTAGAATTTTTTCCAGAAAGCGACCCAGAGCGTGTGTTTATAAGAGCAAATGCACCGGAAGGCACAAATGCTGCAACAACTAATGAGTTTGTAGAGAAATTCAGACAGGCAACACTTGATGAGAAAGATATAAAATTAACGTTAGGGGAAGTAGGCGGTGCAGCAGCAGACTACTCAGATGCAGGCGGTACATCTACCCACAGGGGCAGGCTTACAATTGAGTTTTTAGATTTTGAAGATAGAAGTGAGCCATCTCCTGTAACAATAAATAGAATCAGGGAACGGCTTAATTTCTTTCCTGGAGCAGAAGTAGTGTGGGAAAAGGAAGAAATGGGTCCGCCTACTGGTGATGCTGTAAGTATAGAAATATCAGGTAAAGATGTAGATGTTTTAGGCAGTTTAGCCGCACAGGTTAAAAAAATTGTAGAAAATATTCCTGGTCTTGTGGATTTAAAAGATGACTATGTAAAATCTAAACCAGAAATAAGAATAAATGTAGACAGGGAAAAAGCTGCGCTTTTAGGTCTTAATACTTCTACTATTGCAAGTGCTGTCCGCGGTTCAGTTTATGGTATAGAAGTAGGCAAATACAGGGAGGGCGATGATGAATATGATATAAAAGTCCGCCTGCCTGATGAAAAAAGAAAAAGTATTGATGACATAAAAAACCTAATGATTAACACGCCAACTGGTCAGTATGTGCCAATATCATCTGTGGCAGATGTTACATTAAGTGCAGGTTTTGGCACTATTACAAGGATAGATTTTAAAAGGGTTGTAAATGTAACAGCAAATGCAGAAGGCCGCAGCAGTGTGGAAGTAATGAAAGATGTGGCAGAAAAGCTGAAAGATTTTGAGCTGCCACCAGGCTATATGATAAGCTATACAGGTGAAACAGAAGACCAGCAGGAAGCAAGCTCGTTTTTAGGAAAAGCATTAGTAGTAGCATTATTTTTAATATTAATGGTGCTTTTAATAGAGTTTAACTCTTTTTCGCAGACTTTTATAATATTATTTACGATAATATTATCAATAGGCGGCATTTTCTGGGGATTAACTATAACGAATACTAATTTTGGTATAATAATGACAGGTATAGGCGCTATTTCTCTTGCAGGTATTGTAATTAATAACGGTATAGTTCTAATAGATTATACGAACCAGCTTCGCAGGGAAGGCATGAAAATGCGGGATGCAATTATCAGGGCAGGAGCAGTGCGGTTTAGGCCTGTTATGCTTACAGCCTGGACAACAGTTTTAGGTATGGTGCCAATGGCAACAGGCTACGGGTTTGATTTCAAAAACTTTAAGTTTGTAACAGGAGCAGAAATGAGCCAGTGGTGGAGTCCTATGGCAAATGCAGTAATATTTGGGCTTGGTTTTTCTACAATGCTTACATTAATTGTAGTTCCTGTGCTTTACTCTTTTACAGGGGGCGGCTTAAAAAAAGATGAAAACCCAGATTATAAGAGAGAAAATATATTTAAAAGAATATATAACTTTTTTAAAGGGCGAAAAAATAGAATATAATTAATTATAAAAAAGAGGGGTGTTTGACCCGAACCCCATTTATTGGACAAATAAATGGGGTGTTTT
>DXAQ01000027.1 GCA_019116905.1 Candidatus Mucispirillum faecigallinarum
TTATTTATATCATTTTTCGCAATCGTTTTTAGATTTTACATAAGTGCAGCTTATTCAAACATTTTTCCTCTTAAAATGTTTTCAATAATAGCAACAAGTTCCTGTAAAGTTATTTCTTTATTTTTTTCAAGCCAAAATATAAATATGCTGTTTAACCCAGATGATAGAAATTTATTTGCATAAAAATCATTTTTATCCATAATTCTATTAGTTTTTAATATATGTATTTTGCCCATAAATTTTAAAAGAATATCGCTAAACATTGGTAAAATATTATTTATATGCATAAATTTTTTAATGTATTCATCTTTATCTATGGCAGAAAAATATTGAAAAATTAAGTCATATAATGAAATTATATTATTATCATTAATAAATGTTTCCAGCTGTATGAAAAAGTCATTTAAATAATACATTACTATTTCATCTTTTGATTCAAAAAGATAGTAAAACCTTTGGCGTGAAATATTTGCTCTTTTACATATATCTTTTATAGTAATATTATCATAGCTTTCATTTTCTACCATTTCAAGCATTGCTTCAACTATTCTTTTTTGAGAATTTAAAGCTGTTTTGTTATTTCCATTATACATATTTTCCCCCTTGTATAACCAGTAATATAAATATATAATTTTTTTTTAAAAAAATTACAAGAAAAAACTTGACGCGGGTAATGTTTTGTGATATTGATGTTTTATGACATTACACGAGTAATGTTTTATATAAACATAAACTTGACCTGAGTAAAGTTTATGTTTTCTTGCAGCTGCACATAAACTAGACGCAGGTAATGTTTTTTAAGGAGAATGTATGAAAACAGTAATTAGGCATACTCTTTTAACAAGAATTGAACACTGGGGCACAGCCTTATCAGGTATTATGCTTTATGGAACACATGAAATGCAGGATAAATCGCTGCATATATGCATAGGAATAGCATTTTCTTTATTTTTGCTGCTGCATATTATCAGGCACCTGGTTATTGGGTTTGATGCTTTGATGCGTATAAGTGATATTAAAGAAGGGCTCCATGTGGTAAAAAGTTTTTTTGTTAAAAATACAGATGTTGCACCACAAGGAAAATTTTTGCCAGAGCAGAGAGTTGTTTATACTTTCTGCGGCATATTATGCATATTAGTGGCAGTAAGCGGCACAGCAAATATCTTTTATTATTACTATCCTGATTTAAGAAGTAATTTAGTAATACTTGGGCTTTGGTATATGCACCATGTAACTGCTGCATTATTTGTAGCTTTCTTTGTGGTACATATATTCTTCCTGCTGCTTAAACCAAACAGATATTTAATACCATCAATGTTTACAGGCAGAATAAGTTTAAAAGCGGCACAGGAAAAACATCCTAAATGGAATTATGAAAAATAACAGGTTAAATCCTGAATAAATTATAAGAAGGTGAAATTATGAAAAAATTTATTTTAGTATCAATGTTTACTATGCTTGCAGTATTATCAGTATATGCTGCAGATGAGAAAAAACTCTCAGAAGTAGTTGCTGTGGAATATAACAGCACAATATTAGATGTGGAAGATAATGATTTAAAAGTTAATGACAGTGTATTACTTTTGCCAGCTGGTGAATCAGAAGGTATCGTTACAGCAGTTGAAGGCAGTATCGTTATTGTTTCTTTAAATAATAATGGATTTGCAGAAGGAAGTAAAATTTTATTAAATAATGCTGATAGACTAGGTAAAGCTGGTGCAAAACAAGCAGTTGTAAAGGCAGTTAAATTAAACAGCCTTATTTTAGATGTGAAAAATAACTCTTTTAAAGTGCAAGACAGGGTAAGCCTAGAAGCTGATGGTTCAAATCAGGCAAAAGTTACATCAGTAAATGGAAATATTGTAATATTATCTATTAATGATTCTGGTTATGCAGAAGGAAGTAAACTGCTTATTAAAAAAGGAAAAGAAAGATTTGTTGAAAAAATGAAAAAATAAGAGTTCATAAACATCTCATCAAATAAAAGCACAGGATTATATTACACAGGTTATCCTGTGCTTTTTTTATTACTTAATATTATATGTTTGTATAAAAGTATACAGCCGCATTAAGACTTGTATACATTCTAAAGATTTTTCAAAATAATTAATATAGATATTTGTAAGCAGTGCTTAATTTATCATTAATATAATAGTTTAAAATATACACAAAAATATTATCAAAATATAGTATAAATGCCCCATAATTTAACTTTAATAGGAAATAATTAATAAATTTATTTATAAATATTATCTGCTTTTTAATTCTGAATATATTATTAAGTATGCTTATATTAAATATTTTTAAAGAAAAAAATACCCCATTTGGTTATGCATCAAATGGGGCTTGTTACATTAATAGTGTAATATTAAATTAATATTTTTTCATTAACCAAAGAACTTTATGGAAACCTTCAAGCTCTCTCATAGATGTAACTCTTAAGTGGTCTTTATTATTTTCCATATTGATTAATACTACGAAATCTTTATCTCTGTAAAAACGATAAAATTTCATATTTCTGCCGTTTTCAAATATCATATCGCCATCATTTAATGGTGCAGCAGAGCATTTAACACAGATAAAGTAATCATTATCTCCAGCAATAAATGCTGGAACTTCACTGTTTACTTCAAATACTGTAACATTTTCTTCTGGGTTTTTTGTGCCTAAAAGAAAAAGACCGCTTACAGGTATAGTGCTTGTAGTGATACCTTTTTTCTTTCCGTTAACAGGTGCAATCGCAACTTTAACAACACTTTCCCTTTCGTTTCCATAAACGTAACCATCTTCTGATACTTCAAAAATATCATCTTTACGTTTTTTCTTGAAATTTTTATTAGAAAAGTAGTTTAAATCCACCCCAAGAAAATAAGCCATTTCAGAAAGCATTTGAAAATCAGGCTCTCTTTTATCACTTAGGTAATTAGATAAACGAGATGCGGAAATACCTAAATGTCTTGCAAGGTCAATTTGTCTTTTTCCTGTCTGTTTTAACAAAACTTTAAGTTTTTTACCTATCATAATTTATGCTCCTTACAAAAATAATACTGAAAAATATTTTATAAATATTTCAATAGCTATAAATTATATTTTCACATATTAACAATATAATATCATATACAATAATGTTGGACAAAAATCAACAAAAATTTACTAAATAAAAGTGATATAGAACAATCAAATCATATTTGTTCTATATGATTTAACATATTTTCTTGTTTTTTGCAAGCTGCTTTGAATGAGTATACTAGTAAATAATATAAAACTATACTGTTATTAAGCTTAATAAACTTTGAACATGTTGAGCAAGATTTGTATTATTTGCTGCTTTTTCACTTAATATATGTAATAATTCTTTGTTTGTATTATTATCATATATAGCAATACCTTTATCGTCCATAAATTTAATAGCGTCTTTTGTGTCTTTAATAGATTTAATCATTTTAAATCTTTCAATTAGAAGCCCATATTCTTTATGTTCTGCCAGTAAATAGCAGTATTCATATATTGGCATTTTTTTGCATGCAATAGAGTGAAGTTCATCCTTAACATTGTTATATAGACCTAATGAAGTATAAGCATCTACTGCATCAAAATATGCATTTATATCACCCAGAGCAAATCTTTCTTTTGCAGTTTCTGCATATTTTTTCTCATTTTGAAGCACTGAATATACAACCTGCAGCTGCTGGTAAAAAGAAAGTTTTAATTTTTTAGTTATTTTTTTACCTGAAACAAAGTATTCTAATATTTTTTCTGCACATACTGCATCATCTGTTAAAAGGCATGTATATACAATGTTATTTATAAGATGTATATTGTTTATATTTTTACAAGTAAAATCAACGATTTTATTAGAATCATCACCTGTATAAATAATCCCTGCATTAACATAGTTTACAAGCATTTTTGAGGCAGCATAAGGAGAATGTTTTTTTAATTCATCTGCAATACTTGTGATTATTTCTGCACTTTCATCATCACTAATTAATGATATAAAGTAAAGCATATCAAAGCATAAATCAATATTCTTATTAAATGCAAAACGTGAAATATATTGTAATACTTCATTGATTATAAAATTATTAATTGATTTATCATTAGCCTGTAATGCTCTTGCACAAATCACATGCAGCATTGTAAGCTGATTGTTTAAAATATATTCTCTAAATTCCAAAGTATAAGGCACATGGATATTTCTTATGCGCATTTCTTCCATTGTTTCAAACAAAAGCATAGTAATAATAAATGCATTTTTTAACTTATCATTATTAATTTTGTTTTCTGTAATATTTGTAAGAATACCAGTAAAATTTAGTAAATCAGTAAAAGGGTTCCCATCGTAATTATGTTCATCTTCTATTTCATCAAGTATTTCAAGCAGTCTGGCTTTAAAAAGTAAGCCTTCTTCCTCTGGTTTCATATCTACAATCTGGCTGTATATTTTATAAGAAAAGTTAATATTTTCTTCAGCTTCATCTAAAAGAACTGCTGCAATTGTTGATTTATCTGTTTTATCTATAGACTGTTTTAAATTACCTATAATATTTAAAGAAATATTTGTAAATGGGTTATCTATATCATGATTAGGTCTTAATGAAAACTCAAACTTATCTAATTTTTTATTTTCTGAAAATTTTGAAATAATATCATCAAGCATTTTTGAATCTCCTTATCTATTCATTTAGAATTATAATACAATTAACAAAAAAAAGAAACCAAAAAAATAATTTATTTAAGAATTTTATATTATACTGATAAATAAAAATAAAATTTATTTTTATACGTAATATGGATAAAAAACTTGAATATTAAAAATATTTTTAGTAAAATAAAAAAAATTTTTTTGAGAGAATTATATTGGTAAGATTTGTTAATGTAGGTGTTTCTTTTTTAGGGGGCCATCAGGCATTAAATAATGTTAATGTGGAAATAAAGCGTGGAGAGTTTGTATATATTATAGGTAAGTCTGGTGCAGGTAAGTCTACTTTTTTACGGCTTATATATGCAGATTTACTTCCAAGCCGTGGCGTTGTGTCTATTGAAGGCAGGGATATTAATTTAATGAGCCGTATAGAAGTTCCATTTTTACGACGTCAGATTGGCGTTATATTTCAGGATTATAAACTTTTAGAAAATTCTACTGTTTTTGATAATGTTAAATTAGGGCTTGATATATTTTATATGAAACGCAGTGCAGCAAAGGAGCGTATATGGCCTTTGCTTAAAAGAATGGGTATATTTGAAAAGCGTGATGATGTGGTTAAAAATTTATCAGGTGGTGAAAAGCAGCGTGTAGCAATCGCGCGGGCATTAATTAATGACCCTAAAATAATTTTAGCCGATGAGCCAACTGGTAACTTAGACCCTGAAAATGCTGAAAATATTATGGCTGTATTAAGAGAGTGTACAGATACTGGTGCTACTGTTATTATGGCTACTCACGATAAATATTTAAGGGAGAAATATCAGTCTAGAGAAATAGAGCTTGAAAAAGGTAAGGTAATTAGAGACGGGGTGAAACATGAGCTCTAAACTTGTATACCTTTTTATGCGTGGAGTTATTAGATTTTTTTCCATATTACGCAGCAATTTTTTATCATTTTTAACACTTGTTACAGTAATATTTATGTACCATGTATTCTGGGTGGCAGGCACAGGTACGGCAGGTTTTTTAAGTCATTTATCACAGGCTAATACAATCAGGGTTTATCTTGCAAATAATAATGACATAATAGCAGAAGACATTTTATCATCTATTTTAGTGCTTGATAACGTTTCATCTGCTAAATATTACAGCCAGAAAGATGCAAAAGCTTTTGCTGTTGCCAACGCTCCAAAAGCGGCAGGGCTTGAAAGCTATGCGGAGGAGTTTTTCCCTTCGTTTATAGAGATTGTGCCAACTGATACAGTGTCATCTACTCTTGATAAGATTGTTGAGGAGGCAGGTCATATCAAGGGGGTAGATGAAGTAAGCTACGGCAAGGAATATATGGTAAAATTTAAGGCCATTGGCAGGGGTGCATGGATATTTATTACAGCTATGAGTATACTTTTTGCTCTTTCTGCTGTTTTTGTAGTGTATAACACAATAAAACTTTCACTTTATAAATATAAGGAAGAAATTAAGCTTTATTCATTAGTAGGTGCTACAAGGCCATTTATTTCTGTGCCTTATTTATTTGGTGCTTTTTTTCTTTCAATATTTGCATACTTATGCAGTGTAATAATTTTTACAGTTTCATTTATACCTTTTAACAGCCGTATATTAATGCCTGCAGGAATAAATATTTATAATCTGCCTAATGCTTATTATTTTATATTATCATGCGTTATGGTATGTGTAATAGGTATAATTTCTGCAAAAGCAAGTGTTGTATCATTTTTAAAACAGGTTTCATCTATCAATGAAGATTAAGTTACTATTTACAGCTTTATTTTTGTTTACAGCATATTATTCTTTCGGGCAGAATTCATCCCTTGAAGATATTAATAGGAATATCCGCAGTGAAGAAGCAGAACTGAAAAAGCTGCAGTCAGAAAAAAGCAGCGTAACAAAGCAGATAAGTGTAATATCTTCTAAAATATCAAACTACCGCAGGCTGATTTCTGAACTGAATAAAGAAAGGGTAAAATGTGAAAGCAGTATTAAAAATATAAGAGTAAATATTAACAAGGTTTCAAAAGAAATAGAAGAAAATAAAAAAGATATTGCTAAAAGTAATATGTATGTAATAGATAATATGGGATACTCTGATATAAAAATTATTACCACATCAGAAAAGCCTGAAGATACAGTAAAAATACTTGAAATTATGGGCAAGGCTGGTATTAATTTAAAAGTTAAAATAGATAAGCTTAATGAAGATGTGAAAACATTAAAAAATTTAAAAGTAGAGGAAGAAGCAAGAATTTTAGAGCTATCATCACTTGAAGAAAGCAGAGTTAATGCTGTTGCTGAATTAAAGTCTGAAAAAGCCAGATATGATACAATGATGACTATGATAAAGCATGATGAGGCAGGCAGAAAAGAATATATTGAGCTTTTAAAATTTCAAAGACGTGAACTTGATGAGCAGATACGCCTGCAGGCTGAAAAAGATGAAAACGCACTGCCTGTTGCAAGCAGGGAAAGCAGTACCGGCAGTAAGAAAATAAAAACATTTGGGGAAGATAAGCCAATAAATGATGATATGGCAGATAATTCTCCATTTGGCAGGCTTGTAAAAAAACTTCCTATGCCTTTAAATGGCAAGATAATTGAACAGTATGGAGAACATCTTGTTGCTGATG
>DXAQ01000028.1 GCA_019116905.1 Candidatus Mucispirillum faecigallinarum
GTTTTTAGATTTTACATTTTATTTTTTTAATAGTAAATTATCTTGACATTATTTAACAAATTTCAGTATAATATCAAAAATTCAACCTAATGGAGGAGCGTATGAAAGGTATTATTTTAGCAGGTGGTTCAGGCACAAGGCTTTATCCGCTTACATTAACTATATCTAAGCAGCTGCTGCCTGTATATGATAAACCAATGATTTTCTATCCTTTATCAACACTTATGCTTGCTGGAATAAAAGATATACTTATAATTTCTACTCCTACTGATTTACCAAAATTTCAAGAGTTATTAGGGGACGGCTCAGCTTATGGGATACACTTATCTTATGAAGTGCAGCCTCGTCCAGAAGGGCTTGCTCAGGCATTTATTATCGGTGAAAAATTTATAGACGGCGATGCATGCGCTATGATATTAGGCGATAATATCTTTTACGGCAACGGCCTTTCAAGACACTTACAGCGTGCATATACTATTGAAAATGGTGCTACAATTTTTGGATATTACGTTGATGACCCTGAAAGATTTGGTATTGTTGAGTTTGATGAAAATGGAAAAGCAATATCTATTGAAGAAAAACCAAAACATCCAAAATCTAATTACTGTGTAACAGGTCTTTATTTTTATGATAATAGAGTATGTGAGTTTGCAAAACAGGTGAAACCATCTGCAAGAGGTGAACTTGAAATTACAGATTTAAATAATATGTATTTACAAGACGGCTCATTAAATGTGGTTACTCTTGGCAGAGGCTATGCATGGCTTGATACTGGCACAATAGAAGCACTTGCTTATGCAGGCGAGTTTATAAGAGTTATAGAAAAAAGGCAGGGTATACAGGTTGCAGCTATTGAAGAAATTGCATACCGCCAGGGCTGGATTAGTAAAGATGATTTATTAAAATCTGCTAAAAAATATGGTAAAAGTCCGTATGGTCAGTTTTTAAAATTAGTAGCCGATGGCTCATTTTTAGGGTAAGGTGATATATGAATATAATTAAAACAGAATTAGAAGGTGTATATATAGTAGAACCAAAAGTGTTTGGGGACAGCAGAGGCTGGTTTATGGAAAGCTACTCTGCAAAAGTGTTTAAAGAACATGGTTTAAATTATAATTTTGTGCAGGATAACCACTCTTTTTCTGCCACAAAAGGCACATTAAGAGGTATACATTTTCAAAAAGGTGAATCTGCTCAGGCAAAACTTGTTAGATGCTCAAAAGGAGCTGTAATAGATGTGGCTGTTGATTTAAGAAAAGGTTCCCCAACTTATAAAAAATGGGTTGCTGTGGAACTTTCTGCAGAAAATAAACGCCAGCTTTTAATACCACGCGGATTTGGTCATGGGTTTGTTACATTAACTGATGATGTAGAGTTTTTATATAAAGCGGATAATTATTACGACCCTGCAAACGATAGAAGTATATTATGGTGTGATGAAGAAATCGGTGTAAACTGGGGAGTAGAAAACCCAATTATTTCAGAAAAAGACAGCAAAGCACCAAAACTTTGCGACAGCGATGTAGATTTTAAATATTAAAATATAGAGGAAAGTATGAAAATAATAGTTACAGGCGGCGCAGGATTTATCGGCGGAAACTTTGTGCATTACATGCTTAATAAATATAAAGCCTATGATATTATATGCCTTGATGCGCTAACTTATGCAGGCAATATGGAAACATTAGCACCTGTGCAAAATAATCCAAAATTTAAATTCTATAAAGCAGATATTACTGATAGATTAGCAGTTTATGAAATATTTGAAAAAGAAAAACCAGATATTATTGTAAACTTTGCAGCAGAAAGCCATGTGGACAGGTCTATTGATAACCCTGGTATATTTTTACAGACAAATATTATAGGCACTGGGGTGTTAATGGATGCATGCAGAAAATATGGTATTACAAGGTATCATCAAGTATCAACTGATGAAGTTTACGGTGATTTGCCGCTTGACAGGCCTGATTTATTTTTTACAGAAACTACTCCACTGCATACATCAAGCCCATATTCTGCATCAAAAGCATCAGCTGATTTATTAGTGCAGGCATATCACAGAACATATAAACTGCCTGTTACAATATCAAGATGCTCAAATAACTATGGACCATACCATTTTCCAGAAAAACTTATACCGCTTATGATAATAAATGCATTAGCAGATAAAGAACTGCCAGTATACGGCAAAGGAGAAAATGTACGCGACTGGCTTTATGTGGAAGACCACTGCTCTGCTATTGATTTAATTATTCATGAAGGTAAAGTTGGCGAAGTATATAATATTGGCGGCCATAACGAAAAAACTAATTTAGAAGTAGTTAAAATAATCTTAAAAGAACTTGGCAAAAGCGAAGATTTAATAAAATATGTTACAGACAGGCCAGGTCATGATATGCGCTATGCAATCGACCCAACTAAAATACATCACGAATTAGGCTGGCTGCCTGCTACTAAATTTGAAGACGGTATTAAGAAAACTATTAAGTGGTATCTTGATAATAAAGAATGGTGGCAGCATATAATTAATGGTGAATATAAAGATTATTACGCAAAACATTACAGCAAAAAATAAAGTTTAAAATTTGGAGCATAATTAAATATGAAAGTATTAGTTACTGGTGTAAAAGGTCAGTTAGGCTTTGATGTTTGTAATGAACTAACAAAAAGAGGAATAGAAAATAAAGGAATAGACAGGAATGACTGCGATATTACAGATGAAAAGGCAGTTTATTCCTATATTAAAAACTATGCTCCAGATGTAGTTATACACTGCGCAGCATATACTGCTGTTGATAAGGCAGAAGATGAAAAAGAAATATGCTATAATGTAAATGTAAATGGAACAAAATATATAGCCCGTGCCTCTAAAGAAATAAATGCTAAAATGGTATATATTTCAACAGATTATGTATTTGAAGGCACAGGTGATAAAGCTTATGAAGTGCAGGATAAAATATCACCTAATAATACTTATGGCTTAACTAAATATCAAGGGGAAGAAGAAGTAAAAAATATACTTGATAAATATTTTATTATACGTATATCATGGGTTTTTGGAATAAACGGAAATAATTTTATTAATACAATGGTAAAATTAGGAGAAACACGCAGCGAATTAAATGTAGTTGCAGACCAAATTGGAAGTCCTACATATACATACGATTTAGCGCCATTAATATGCGATATGATTGAAACAGAAAAATACGGCATATATCATGCAACAAACGAAGGTTACTGCTCCTGGGCAGATTTTGCAGAATATATATTCTCTATAACTGGGCAGAGGGTTAAAGTACATCACATAAATAGTGAAGAATACCCAACAAAAGCATCAAGGCCAAAAAATTCAAGATTAAGTAAAGCAAGTTTAGATAAAGTTGGCTTTAAACGACTGCCAGAATGGAAAGATGCTGTCAAAAGATATATAAAAGAAAAGTTTAATAAGTAACAGGTATCAAATTATATGGTATTAATTACAGGCGGAGCAGGCTATATAGGCGGCACAACTGCAAGATATTTAATAGAGCAGGGAGAAGATGTTGTTATATTAGACAGCCTCGTATCATCTAATATTGAAGATGTTCCAAATGGAGCAGTATTTTATAAAGGTGATGTTGCTGATGTTGAACTTGTATCAGAAATAGTCAAAAAACATAAAATAGATGCATGTCTTCATTTTGCTGCTTTTATTGAAGTGGCAGAATCAGTTATTAATCCATATAAATATTTTGAAAATAATACAGCAAAAGCCTTAAAATTATTTAATACATTAAAAGATAATGGTGTGTTAAAGATAGTTTTTTCATCAACTGCTGCCGTTTATGGAGAGCCGCAATATACACCAATTGATGAAAACCACCCATTAAACCCAGTCAATCCTTATGGAATGAGTAAATTTTTTACAGAAAATATACTTGCTTCTTTTGGTGCGTCATACAATGTCCGCCATGTAGTGTTAAGATATTTTAATGCATGTGGAGCATGGGGCGGAAGTGGCGAAAAACATAATCCAGAAACGCATCTGATACCACTTATTTTGCAGGTGCCTCTTGGAAAAAGAGATAAAATATATATTAATGGCACAGATTATGATACAAAAGATGGCACATGTATAAGAGATTATATCCATGTATATGATTTAGCCCGCGCTCACTACGCAGCATTAAATTATTTAAGAGCAGGAGGAAAAAGTGAAAAAATCAACCTTGGCAGCGGCAAAGGGTTTTCTATTAAAGAAGTAATAGAAGTATGTGAAAAAGTTACTGGCATGGAGATAAATAAGGAAGTACGCGGCAGACGTGCAGGAGACCCTGCCATACTTATTGCATCAAACAGCAAAGCAAAAGAAATTTTAGGCTGGAATATTACATATAACGATTTATATGATATAGTAAAATCAGCTTATTTATTTCATAAAAATATGTAATTACAAAAAGGGTTTGGAAATGAAATTAAAGTGGTATATTGATAAAACAAGACACACTATAAAAAAAGAAGGATTTAAAATATTTTTCTTAAAAACAAAATATTATATCCAAAATAGATTTAAAAAAGCAGCAAAGCAGGATAATAACAGTATATGTGCAGACGTTTTATTTATTAATGGTACATTTTTGCCGCATCCTGCAAGATACAGGGTAACACACCAGAAAGAACAACTTTTTGCATATAATGTAACATCAAGCGAAGTTTTTTATGAAGATTTAAAACTGGAATTTGTAAAGCAGTATAGAGTATTTGTTTTTTTCAGATGCCCAATAACTGACCAGATAGAAGAATTTATTGCACTTGCAAGAAAATATAATAAAAAAGTTTTATTTGATATTGATGATTTAGTTATTGATAAAAAATATACAAGCCAAATTAAATATCTTAAAAATATGACAGCTGATGAATTAAAACTTTATGATGAAGGTGTTAGTAAAATTCAAACATTACTAAAAAAATGTGATGCTGCAATAACATCTACAGAAAAACTGGCAGAAGAATTAAAAAATTATGTGCCGGAAGTATTTATTAATAGAAATACAGCATCTCAGGATATGGTGAAATATTCTATTGAGGCAGTAAAATTTAGAGATGAACTGCCATTTAAAAGTCAGGATAAAATACAAAATAAGCAGGAATTTCAAGATGCCCTAAAGGATCAAAATGAAAGAAAAGGTAAAATAAGGATAGGATATTTCAGCGGAAGTATTACCCATAATGATGATTTTGAATATATTGCACCTGTTATAAAAGAAATAATGGAAAAATACAGCAATGTAGAGCTGCACATAACTGGGGAACTTGATATTCCAGAACAGTTTCAAAGTTTTAAAGAAAGAATAATATCAAGACCTTTTACAGACTGGCAGAAACTACCGATGCTTATTTCATCAGTTGATATAAATATTGCACCACTTATTGATAATATATTTAATGAGGCAAAATCTGAAATTAAATGGATAGAAGCATCTCTTGTTAAAGTACCAACAATTGCAAGCAATATTGGCGCATTTAAAAAAATGATAGTAAATAATGAAACAGGTTTATTATGTAATAATATTGAAGAATGGAAAGCAGCTTTTGAGTTACTTATAAATAATGAAAAAGAACGAAAAAGAATTGCAGAAAATGCATATAAATTTACAATAAAACACTGTAATACTGTATATACAGGACTGCCGCTTACAAAATTTATTAAAAGTAAAATGAATAAAAATATAGTTTTTATACTTCCATCTATAAAAACAAGCGGCGGTGCATTAGTTGTATTTAAACACTGTAAAATAATGCAGGATAATGGGTATGATGTATTAATCATAAATGATGATGTATCAGAAAAAGATATATTAATAGAGGGTAACACTATACCTGTTATTTCATCACTTGAAAAGCAGGTGCATTTTTCAATAGATAAATGTGTTGCTACATTATGGACAACAAATAGATTTATGGATTTATATCCTAATATAAAAGAACGATATTATTTTGTACAAAATTTTGAGACAGATTTTTATGAACAAGGTCATTACTGGAAGTTTTTGGCTAATCAAACATACACTCCAATAGTCAGTAAAAAAATGATTACAATATCTAAATGGTGCCAGCAGTGGCTTAAAGATGATTATGAACAGCATGCAGAATATGTGCCTAACGGTATAGATATAAAAAGATTTTATCCTGTGAAAAGAAATTTTAATAAGGAAAAAATAATAGTATTAGTAGAAGGCAACAGCGCAGATTTTTATAAAAATGTTGATGAAAGCTTTGAAATAACAAACAAGCTTGACAGGAATAAATACGAAGTATGGTTTATGTCTTATCTTGGCAAACCAAAACCATGGTATAAGATAGATAAATTTTTACATCAAGTGCCTCATGACAAAGTTGCAGAAGTATATAGAAGTGTTGATATACTAATAAAATCAAGTATATTAGAAAGTTTTTCATACCCACCTCTTGAAATGATGGCAACAGGTGGATATGTTGTAGTTGCACCAAATGGCGGTAATATTGAGTTTTTAAAAGATATGGAAAACTGTGTAATGTATGAACAGGGAAATATAGAAAGCGGTATAAAAGCAGTGGAAACAATAGTAGAAAATAAAGACCTGCGTAATAAATTATATGAAAATGGAATAAAAACAGCAGAAAAACGCGACTGGGCTAGTATTGAAAAAGATATTGTAAATTTATATAAGTAAGTATATTAATATATGAATAACTAGTAAATAGCAGAAAATGATATTTACAAATATTAATATATAATTTATATTGCTTATAATTACAGCATAAGCATATTAGGAGTTAATGTGATAAGTGTAAAAAAATTAGGATATGCTTTTATTATAGCAACATTATTGTATATTGGACTTGTAGCTGCCATATTATTGCTAAACAACAGTTTGCAATATGATTATAAAAATGGCTCAATATCTGATGATAAAACACCAATCGGGAGAATGATTGCAGGTGTAGTCTATCAGCAAAGATTTTATCCTGATGTAGATATTATTGATGGTATTACAATTCAAATTGCAACATATAATCAAAAAATAAATGATACATTAAATATTAAAATATATGATAATTCAACAGAACTTACAAAAATATCATTATCTACTAAAGAAATTAAAGATTGGGAAATAATTAATTTACCACTTGAAACACCATTAAAGGTGGATAAAAATGCAGAATTAACAATTGAGTTAATATCAGATAATGGGACAAATGAAAATGCTATATCATTAGTAGCTACAAATACAAATGGCAAACCATCGATGATAATAGATGGTAATGAAATAAATAAACAGTTAAATTTTGATATATACGGGAAAAAAATATTATTTATTGGTCAACATTATATACTAATATCAGTACTAATATATTGCACTATGCTTGTATTATTTATGATTATTATCTTCGAAGTTAGAAATAAAAGACAATCATTATTAATAAATGTGATTAATAATTTTATAAAGTATCATTATTTATTAAATCAACTTATAATAAGAGATTTTAAAGTAAAATATAAAAGGAGTATACTTGGAATATTATGGAGTTTATTAAATCCATTACTTATGATGGCTGTCCAATACATAGTTTTTTCAAATATTTTTAAGTTTGATATTCCAAATTATGCTCTATATTTATTGATTGGTATTGTTATGTTTAGTTTTTTTATAGAGGCTACTACAAATGGTATGGGCTCAATAGTAACAAATGCATCTCTAATCACTAAAGTATATGTGCCCAAATATATATTTCCTGTATCAAAAGTATTATCTACAAGCATTAATTTAATACTGTCTATAATACCACTATTTGCTGTAATGATTATAACAAATATACGATTTACAAGTTCTATCATATTCTTACCATATTTTATTAGTATGCTTATTTTTTTTACAATAGGTATGAGTTTAGCATTATCTACATTTATGGTATTTTTTCGTGATATCCAGTTTCTATGGGGTGTAATTGCTAATATATGGATGTATGCAACACCAATAATATATCCAATTACAATCTTACCTGATGTAATGCAAAAAATTATGGTATATAATCCTATTTATCACTATATTAATGCAATAAGGCTTATAATAATTGATGGACAAATTCCAAATATTAATATATTTGTTTACTGCATTATATATGCAGCCGCAGCACTAATTATTGGTGGTATAATATTTAAAAAACAGCAAAATAAGTTTGCATTATACATATAGGAATAGAATATGCTTACAGTAAATAATGTAACAATGAAATATAAAATCTATAATGACAATATTAAAAGTATCAAAGAATATTTTGTATCATTAATAAAAGGTAAAATTTCATATAGAGAGTTTACTGCACTAGAAAATATAAGTTTCAGTATAAATAAAGGCGATGTTTTAGGTATTATTGGACATAATGGTGCAGGTAAAAGCACATTACTGAAAATAATCGCTAATGTTGTCAAACCAACAAGCGGAGATGTTTGCGTACAAGGTACTATTGCACCATTATTAGAGCTTGGTGCAGGATTTGATTATGATTTATCAGGCAGAGAAAACATTTATATTAACGGAGCAATACTTGGTTATTCAAAAAATTTTATTAATAGTAAATATGAAGAAATATTAGAGTTTTCAGAATTAAAAGATTTTATAGATGTTCCTTTACGTAATTATTCATCAGGAATGGTGGTAAGGCTTGCATTTTCAATTGCTACAATAGTGAAACCTGAAATTTTAATTGTAGATGAAATATTAGCTGTTGGAGATGAACATTTCCAGCAAAAAAGTAAAAATAGGATGCTGGAACTAATGAGTGGAGGTTGTACTGTTATATTTGTATCGCATAC
>DXAQ01000029.1 GCA_019116905.1 Candidatus Mucispirillum faecigallinarum
AAAAAACAGCTTATCGTTTTTGAATACTATGACTTATTAATACAGCTTGAAAAGTCTGGACAAACTCTCAGCTATGCAGAACTTGCAAAAATTATAAGAAAAGAAAAAAAGATTAGTATTTCAAGAGATACTGTTGCAAAAGCTATCCAGAAACTCAGAAAAGAAAGAAAATAAAGATTATATAAATAGATGTTTGTTATTGACATAAATCTAGTTTTTACAGACTATATAATATATAAATACTACATAGGTATAATATGATTAATACAGACATTAATAACTTCAAAAAAAATATTGGCAGTATTTTAGAACAAACCATTAAATATAACCAGCCTGTAAGTATAACTACTGAATCTGGCAATGCTGTTATAATTAGTGAAGATGACTATAATAATATAATGGCAACATTAGAGATGTTAAATAATCCAGTAATGAAAGAAAAAATTATAGATGGTTTAAATACACCTTTAAGTGAATGTATAAATGAAAATGATGTAAAATAGAGCTTATTAAAACAAACCCTTATGTAAACCTAATCCCTATGAAAAATTACAAGGGCAATTATTTGGAGCATATTCTAGCCGTATAAATATCAAACATCGCCTTGTTTATGAAGTGATAGAAAAAGATAAGATAATTAAAATAATCAGTGTGTGGACTCATTACGAGTTGTAATGACAGTTGTATACAGTTTTATAACATATAAATTGCAGGCTGGAATGATTTATCACTAATCTCTGTAATGAGAACCACATTGAACAATTTTTATAGTATCATCTTCTATGCAATATACAATACGGTTATAGTCATCTATACGCCTACTCCAATATTTTGATAAATCACCTTTTAACTGCTCTGGTTTTCCTATGCCGTCATAACCATTTCGTTCTATATCTTTAATAAGTGCTAAAATCCTTTTTAATGTTTTTTTGTCTTGTTTCAGCCAGTATTCAAAATCTTCCCATGCCTCATCTGTCCATGCTTTAATCACTATAATTTACCTCATGAATTTTACCACCTGTTCTTTCCATTTGTTCTATGGATTTTTTTAATCTTGCAATATTTTTTTCAGAATAAAATGGGTCTGCAGATATTTCAAAAGGGATACGATGCTCCCTGCCAACTTTCTTTGCAAAAATTGTGAATGCTGCACTCATAGAAAGTCCCATTTCTTTACATACTGCTTCCATAGCTTTCTTTACTTCTGCATCAAGCTTGAAATTTACACTAACTGTTTGTGCCATATTACACCTCTCAATTAATAAAATAATAAATATTATATAAAATATCAATATATTTTATATATGTTTACATTACTTTTAATATATATTTAATATAAAAAAGCCTGCATAATTGCAGGCTGGAATGAGATTAGGCTGCTTTAGATTTATCATAAATATACTACTTGATTTTTATATACATATAGTATACATAAATAACTAAACAATAATCAAAAAGGGAAATATTATGAAAAAATTAATATTAATTATGTCTACTTTACTGTTTCTTTATAGTTGTGGTTTGAAATCTTTTCCAAATATGTCTAATAATAATCCTGTGCAAGTTTACTCTGAAGATATAGTTAAAAGTGGTAAAATTGATAATAACACTATAAAAAATTTATTAGTAGATAGTAGTAGTATAGAAGATTTATTTAAGAAATTATATAATGATAATATTACAATTATATCTAATTATTATTATGATTGGACTTTAATTGGTATTCCAAAATATTCTAATACAGACTTTTATCAAATATTAAAAGAGTATTGTGCCATTAAAACTAATAATAACTATTACACAATGTTATCTGATTATAAAGGAAAAATACTCACTAAAGGTTTTTGTTATTCTGATAAAATTCAATCAGAAGAATCTCGACCTTACCATACAACAGATGATAAATCAAAAAAATTATTATATATAACAGAAGATATCACAAAATTAGTAAACAAATATGGCTCATATGCTAATGTTACAGCAAAAAGTTTTTTTAATAATAAATATGAAACACGCATTATAACTACTAATAATGATTATAATTTTTATTCAATTAAATCACATGTAGATTATTATGACGAGCAAAGAATTATGACAGAATATAAATTACAATTAGACAAACAATATACAGATATAAATACGATTAAATATTTGGATGGGAAAAATTCCAAAATAGATATTCATATTGGATTTGTATATATGGAAAATATACCAAATAAAATAAAATTTACTATCAAAACAGAGAAAGGTTTTACTCGCAAAATAGATGATTTTATTGGACCTTTATATATTAATAATGTACCATATCATTATACATATACATATAAACATCAAGACGATTTTTGCCCATACAATCAAAAAGATAAAAGTATTCTACTGTTTCCTAACAGTAAATGTTATTTTGAAATTAATATTGATAAAATACAGGATATACCAAAAAATATTGCTACACTTACAAATTTTAAATATGTATCGAAATATGATAAAACTAAATTAAATAAAACTACATTTTGGGATGAAGCTTATGGAAGTTATCAAGAAAGATTTGAAGAATATATCCCTATGAAAAAAAATATGGAATTATTATATAAGTAATATTATTCTTAATATACCATATTTTTACTATCTATTACTATAACTTATTGATAATAAAAAAATAAAAAATAAAATTTTTAAAAAATATTTATTGATCTTTTACAGTTTTAGGCAAATTTATATAATGATAAGTGATGAACTTATTAAATGCATTATGGAGAATTGATTATGATTTAGAAGTTGGATATGT
>DXAQ01000030.1 GCA_019116905.1 Candidatus Mucispirillum faecigallinarum
AATATAAGGAGTATTTATGAATAATAAAATAAATAATGAGAAAGAATTTTTATCAGCATTAAACAGGGTTGATGCACTTATGTTTAAAGCTGTGCCTGGCACTCCTGAAGGTGATGAGCTTGAAAGGCTTTCTAAAATGATTGAAGAATATGAAAACAGGAATGCAATCGTTATGAACCAAAGCCATTCAAAACTTGGGCAAGACCTTTTAAATTCAAAATTTAAAAAATAACAATATTTAAAATTGTTTTATTATTTAGTGTTTTTTTATAAATATAGTAAAATATTTCAAATAAGATAAAATATATCTTGAAAGATACAAAACAATATAATAATATATTTTTATGAGTATATTAATAATTAATGCAAGTCCGCGAAAAAGTGGCAATTCATCATTTATTGCAGAAAGTCTTATAGAAAAGTATGCTGGCGAATGTGAGGTAATCAACCTTAGGCAGCTAGAAATGAAGCCATGCACAGCATGCCGCAGCTGTAAAACAAACAACAGTTTATGCGTTATAAAAGACGGTATTTCTGAAACTTACCCAAAACTTTTATCAGCAGATAAAATAATATTTATCTCACCAAACATAATGGGTTTTATTTCAAGTCTGGCAAAAATTTTCACTGACCGTTTTTACTGTTTAAAAACAAGTGATAGGAAAAGCAGGTTTGAAGAAGGTAAAAAAATGTTTTTTATATTAACACAAGGTGCAGCAGACAGAAGCCATGGGGATATGGCAGCAAACTGGGCAAAAAAATTTTTTGAGCAGTATGGTTTAAAAACATATACAATGGTAATACCAAACTGTGCCTATGATAATACTGACGGTGTAAAAATAAAACTTGATGAAATAAAAATGAATGTATCAATGTTTTAATTTAAAGGAGGATAAGCTAATGGCAGTTTCTTACAAAGAATTAGGTCTTGTAAACACAAAAGCAATGTTTGCAGACGCAATGAAAAACGGATATGCAGTTCCTGCATACAACTTTAACAACCTGGAACAAATTCAGGCAATTATTCAAGCATGTGCAGAAACAAAATCACCAGTAATTTTACAAGTTTCAAAAGGTGCAAGGAACTATGCAAATGCAACAATTCTGCGTTATTTAGCAGTTGGTGCAGTAGAATATGCAAAAGAACTTGGCTGCAGTATACCTATAGCATTACACTTAGACCATGGCGATAGTTATGAACTTTGTGTTGACTGCATAGAAAAAGGTTTCTCATCAGTAATGATTGACGGTTCTCACCTGCCTTATGAAGAAAACATAGCATTAACTAAAAAAGTTGTTGATTATGCTCATCAGTTTGATGTAACAGTTGAAGGCGAATTAGGCGTATTAGCTGGTATAGAAGATGAAGTTCAAAGTGAACATTCTCACTATACAGACCCAGACCAGGTTGAAGATTTCGTTAAACGCACAGGTGTAGATTCTCTTGCTATTTCAATAGGTACATCACATGGTGCATATAAATTTAAAGTAAAACCTGGCGAAAGTGTTCCACCACTTCGTTTTGATATATTAGAAGAATGTGAAAAAAGATTACCAAACTTTCCAATAGTTTTACACGGTGCATCATCAGTTCTTCCTGAATATGTAGAATTAATTAATAAATACGGCGGTAAACTTGAAAATGCTGTTGGCGTTCCAGAAGACCAGTTAAGAAAAGCTGCAAAATCAGCAGTATGTAAAATCAATATTGACTCAGACGGCCGCCTTGCTTTCACAGCAAAAGTAAGAGAAACACTTGCTTTACAGCCTAGCGAATTTGACCCAAGAAAATACTTAGGTAACGCAAGAACTGAACTTGTAAAAGCATATAAAGCTAAAAACGAAAACGTTTTAGGCAGTGCAAATAGAGTTAAATAATTTCACTTATAAATTAGTGGGAAGTAAAACTTCCCACTATTATTTTTCTATAAAAATATTTAATCTTATAAATCTTTATTAATAATTATAATCATGATTTTATTTTAATAATATAAGACTTTTCATATTACTTTTGTAGATATAACTTATTAGTAATAAATATCTTATTTAATTTATGCCTGCACTATTTTTATAATTAGAGAAACAAACATTACAATAAACACAACTATTAATATTTTTTTAACAAATGCCTGGCCGTTTTTTATTGCCATTTTACTTCCAATATAACTGCCTAAAACATTAGCAATAAGCAGCGGCACACCTATTACAAAAAGCACTTTGCCTGCATTAACATAAGTTATTAGAGCCCCTGCCCCTGATGCAAAATTAACTATTTTTGCAACAGCTGATGCGTTTACCATATTCATACCAAGTATAGAGTAAAAAGCAATAATTAAAAATGTGCCCATACCTGGTCCAAAAAAGCCGTCATATATACCAAGTGCAAAAGTAATAAATGGTGCTGCAATATATAATTCTTTTTTTGAGAAATCTGTTACATTTTGTTTCATATTTTTTTTAGGTATAAATGTAACGATTGCAGCAATAGGGAGAATAAAAAGCACTATTTTATTTAAAGTATCTTGAGAAAACCCAAGGTTTAAATGAGAACCAGCCATACCCCCAAGCATAGCGCATACAAGCCCTACTAAAGCTATAGGCCAAATCATTGTTTTACTGCGTATAAAATTATAAGCTGCAGTAGCTGTTCCAAATACGGCAGGCAGTTTATTTGTAGCTACAGCCATTGTTGGCGTAAGCCCTGCAAGCATTAAAGCAGGCACTAAAATAAAACCGCCGCCCCCTGCTATACTGTCAATAAACCCTGCACAAAAAGATGCTACTATTAAAAACGTTAATATGTAATATGAATCAGAAATATACTCCATATTATCCTCCCCAAAAAGCTATAATATAAATTTATAATTATTTCAATTGATTTCTTACTAAATTTAATATATATCTACTTAACTATATATTTGGAGGCTTACTAGTGGAGCTTATTGAAGTAATATCTGCTAAACTGCATGGCATAAAGATTACAGAGAGTGCTTTGCATTACCATGGCAGCGTTACAATAGATGAAGAAATACTACGCAAGGCAGACATACGCCCTATGGAGTTTGTATATATTTGGAATAAGGCAAGCGGTGCAAGAATAAGCACTTACGTGCTGCCTGGTGAGAAAGGAAGCGGCGTCGTATGTTTAAATGGGGCTGCTGCAAGGAGCTGCCAGGTTGGTGATGAAGTAATTATTTCTCTTTCTAAATATGTTACAAATGATGAAATGATTAATCGCAAGGCAAAAGTAATAACTTTTAATCATGAAAGCCGTATTAATACAATCGATGAAATATTAGAATATGATTTTATCAATAATGATATAAATGACTGGCAGTTTAAAATAAATAAGATATATTAATCACATTATTTTTTAAGTAAAATTCATTTTATTTTAATAAAAGACAATTTTTCTCTTGCAATATAAAAAAATAAGTTTATTAATAGTAGCATATAAAAACGTTTTATCTTGGGAGAGGAAAAATGAACGTAAATGGAAATTCAGGTGATGAAAAAAATCTATTTACTGCCATAAGGTCAAACTTTTTAGGCAGTGCACCTAGATGGTATAAGTTATTGATTATATCATATCTTATTATTAACCCTATTTTATTTTATATTAACCCATTTGTTGCGGGCTGGGTTTTAATGGCAGAATTTATTTCTACATTAGCATTAGCTTTAGTATGTTATCCACTGCCTTCTGGTGGTTTACTGGCTATTGAAGCAGTAGTTATTGGTATGACTTCCGCAGAACATGTTTACAGCCATGTTGTAGATAACTTCCCAGTATTATTATTACTTATGTTTATGGTAGCAGGTATTTTCTTTATGAAAGAACTGTTACTATTTATATTTACTCGTCTTTTAGTAAGTGTACGTTCTAAAATAGTATTATCATTAATATTTTGCTTTTTAGGAGCATTTTTATCAGCCTTTTTAGATGCATTAACAGTTACAGCGGTTGTAATAACAGTTGCTTATGGTTTTTATGGAATATATCATAAATATGCATCAAGCAAAGGAAACAAACAGGCAAAATCAATTAAAGATGATGATGGTATTGAAGAAATAGACAAAGAAGATTTAGAAAACTTCCGTGGTTTTTTAAGAAACTTAATGATGCATGCAGCAGTTGGTACAGCATTAGGCGGCGCATTAACACTTGTTGGTGAGCCACAAAACTTAATTATTGGTAAACAAATGGGTTGGAGCTTTGTTGAGTTTTTCCATGAATGTTCACCAGTTTCTGTACCTGTATTTTTTGCTGGTCTTTTAACATGTATTGTTACAGAAGTTACAAAAATCTTTGGCTATGGCTACCAAATGCCTGATAATGTGCGCCAGGTATTAGAAGCTGAAGTTAAAAAAACTTCTGAAAATATGGATACAAAAACTATTGCTAGATATATTGTAGAAGCTATTGCTGGTGTATTTTTAATTATAGCACTTGCACTTCACTTAGCAGAAGTTGGCCTTGTTGGTTTAACTATTATTATATTAGTTACATCATTTACTGGCGTTATAGAAGAACATCATTTTGGAGAGGCTTTTACAGAATCACTTCCATTTACTGCCCTTTTAGTTGTATTTTTTACAATCGTTTCAGTTATAGCAGACCAAAGTTTATTTAAACCTATTATTGATGTAGTTTTTACAATGGACGGCCAGCATCAAATATTAGCATTTTTTGTGGCAAACGGTGTGCTTTCAGCAATCAGTGATAACGTGTTTGTAGCTACTGTCTATATAACAGAAGTTATTGATGCACTAGATGCAGGTAAAATTAATGCATTGCAGGCAGACAAACTGGCAGTTGCAACAAATATGGGAACTAATATTCCATCAGTTGCTACACCAAACGGTCAGGCCGCATTTTTATTCTTATTAACTTCTACATTAGCACCATTAATAAAACTTTCTTATGTACAAATGCTTAAACTTGCATTTCCATATACAGTTGTGATGACAGTAGTTGCATTACTTGCAACAATGTATAATCTATAATGTTACTTGTAGATAAAGAAAAAAAATTAATAGAAATACTGCAGGGTTTTAAATTATGTGCCGTAGCTTTTTCTGGCGGCACAGATTCTACCCTGCTTTTATATTATCTTTCCAAATTTAATATTAACACAAAAGCATATACTTTTCAC
>DXAQ01000031.1 GCA_019116905.1 Candidatus Mucispirillum faecigallinarum
TAAAGAAAAACTTCCTGCATTAAAATCAGTAGATACTCGTATTATAGTTAATTTTTGGGGTAAAACCATTGAAGAATATGTAGAAGTTGCTAAAATTCTTGATAAGGAAGAAAGAGTTGATATGCTTGAAATGAATATATCATGTCCTAATATTAAAGAGGGTGGCATTTCATTTTCATCAAGCCCACAGGCTGTGGAGCAGGTTGTATCTGCCTGCAAAAAAGCTATTAGTAACAAGCCTTTAATAGTTAAACTTTCACCAAATGTTCAAGATATTAGACCATTTGCAAAAGCATGTGAAGAAAGCGGAGCTGATGCAGTTTCTGCCATAAATACATTAGTTGGCATGGCAATAGATGTAGAAAGAATGAAACCTGTGCTTGCAAATATTACAGGAGGACTTAGCGGCCCTGCTATCAAACCAGTTGCTTTAAGAATGGTAAAAGAAGTATATGAAACTGTTAAAATTCCAGTAATAGGAATAGGTGGTATTGGTAACTGGAAAGATGCTGCAGAGTTTATATTAGCTGGTGCTTCTGCTGTACAGATAGGTACAGCTAATTTTGTTAATGCAAATGTATGTAAAGAAGCAGCTGAAGGTTTAAATGAGTATTTAGAACGTAAAAATATTTCTAATTTTAATGAAATTATTGGTAAGGCGGTAAGCTAAGTGAAATCAGAGCTTGTAATATCAGATAAATGGAAAGATTTTCAATTAATAGATTCTGGCAATGGAGTTAAACTTGAAAAGTGGGATAAGTATCTTCTTTTAAGACCAGACCCACAGGCTGTCTGGGCAAAAAGTGATGATATACTTTGGTCAAAAGCTGATGCAGTTTATACAAGAAGTGCCAGTGGCGGCGGACAGTGGAAATTTTATAATAAATCAATACCTGAATCATGGAATATAAAGTATAATGATATGGTATTAAAAGTGCGTCCTACAGGTTTTAAACATACTGGGCTTTTTCCTGAGCAGGCTGCAAACTGGGACTGGATTAGAGAAACTATAAAAGAAAAGAAAGCATCAAATATTATTAATCTATTTGGTTATACTGGTGCTGCCACAGTTGCTGCTGCCTTAGCTGGTGCAAATGTGTGCCATGTTGATGCATCAAAAGGAAGTGTTAGCTGGTGTAAAGAAAATTTACAGCTTTCAAATGTTCCTAACGATAAGGTAAGATTAATAGTTGATGACTGTATGAAGTTTATACAAAGGGAAGAACGTCGTAATAAAAAGTATGACGGAATAATTATGGACCCGCCATCTTTTGGCAGAGGTGCTTCTGGCGAAGTATGGAAACTGGAAAAAGATTTATGGGATTTTCTTTCTGCCTGCAAACAAATACTTTCTGATAATCCAAAATTTATTTTAATAAATTCATATACTTCTGGTTTATCACCACTTTCAATATATAATATTTCAATGGATTGTTTTGGAGATTTACTAAATAAAAACAGCAGTCTTACATGTGGAGAAATAGGGTTGCCATTTAGAAAAAACAGGAGGGTTATGCCATGCGGCACATATTGCAGAATATTATTTTAATTATATTTTCTGTTGTTTTATTATCTGGTTGTGCAACAAAAATTAATGCATCAAAAATTATTCCTGCAGGTTCTACTGAAGTTACTAGGTATAAAACAGTAGCATTTTTAGATTTTTCAGGTAATAAAGGTCGTGATATATCAAGCAGACTTGAAACAACTGTTATTAAAGCTGAAGTTAATGATAAAAAACAGTATTCAGTTGTAGACAGAGCTAATATTGATAAAATTATTAAAGAACAGCAGTTTCAAATGACTATGGCAAATCCTGATACAATAGTTGATTTTGGTCAATTAGTTGGGGCAGAGGCAGTATGGTCTGGTAATGCTCAATCTACTTATAATGTTTCACGCTCTTATGAAACAAGAACTAAATGTATGAATTATGTTGATGGTAAATGTACTTATTTAAGAGAATATACTGTGCCTTGCGAAACAAGAGATATGATAGTAAATGTTACTCCAAAATTAACATCTATTTCAACAGGGCAGGTAGTATATGCAAAAGAATTTAAAGGCAGAGATAATAGTTATGGCTGTTCAGACAGTATATTCACTCCAGAATCAGAAGGGGAACTTTACGAAAATGCGTTAAAAAATATTTTATATGGTTTCAGGCTTGATATTGCTCCTTATGTACAGACAATACAAATTGAATTAATGTCTAAAACTGACGGCACAAATGATTCATCTAAATTATTATTAAAAAATGGTATTTCTTTTGCAAAAAATAATAGAATGGAAAAAGCATGTGAACTTTGGCAGAATGGTTTAAAAGAATCACCATACTCTATTAGTTTAAATTATAATATAGGTGTTTGTAAAGAGTTAGCTGGTAAATATAATGATGCGTTATCATATTTTTCAAAAGCAGAAGATTATGCAGGCAAACCTTTAAAAACTATTTCTGATGCAATAAACAGAGCAAAAGAAAGCATAGAAAACCAAAAAACTTTAAAACAGCAAATGTAATAAAGTTTAAAATTTACAATAAACTTTTAAAAGTATAAGTAATAAAATATTTAACGCCCTTTATAAAAAGGGCGTTATTTTTATATTTTTATACGTTAACTATGCCTTGATAATTTTTATCAGTTTTATATTTAGATATAAGCGGGTCTATTTCATTTTCAATAAATTCAACAGTCTGCTCTGGAGCTCTGCCTATAAATTCTTTTGGATTTAAAATACGTTCTATATCTTTTTCATTTAAAGGTATTTTGTCATCTGCAATAACTCGTTTTAATAAATCGTTATCAAGTCCGTCCTGTTTAACACGTTTTCCTGCTTCCATAGAATGAATACGTATCTGCTCATGCATTTCCTGCCTGTCAGCACCACGCTGAACTGATTCCATAATAATATTTTCAGTAGCCATAAACGGCAGTTCTTCAGATATACGTTTTGCAATAACTTTTTCATATACAACTAAACCGCTTGTAATATTTAAAAGCAGTTCAAGAACTGCATCTGCTGCTAAAAATGTTTCAGAAATAGAAAGTCTTCTGTTTGCAGAATCATCTAAGGTTCTTTCAAACCACTGCACAGAGTGAGTATAGTATGTATTAGAAGATGCAGCTATAATAAAGCGTGAAAGGGCGCATACTCGTTCACTTCTCATAGGGTTGCGTTTATATGCCATAGCACTTGAACCGATTTGATTTTTTTCAAAAGGTTCTTCAACTTCTTTTAAGTTAGCTAAAAGCCTTATATCTGTTGCAAACTTATGGGCAGATTCTGCAAGACCTGCTAATACTGATAAGATTCTTGAATCCTGTTTCCTTGTATATGTTTGGCCGCTAACACCAAAAACTTTATCAAAACCCATTTTTGATGAAACAAGTTTATCAAGTTTTCTAACTTTTTCATGGTCATTATTAAATAAGTGTAAAAATGATGCCTGAGTTCCTGTTGTGCCTTTTACACCTCTAAAACGGATATTTGAATGTTCAAAAATAAGATTTTCTAAATCAAGCATTAAATCCTGCATCCATAAAGTAGCACGTTTGCCAACTGTTGTAAGCTGGGCAGGTTGAAAATGTGTAAAACCTAATGTAGGTAAATCTTTATATTTTAATGCAAAAGTTTTTAAATTTTCTAAAACTGCCACAAGTTTACTGCGCACAAGCTCTAATGCTTCCCTCATTATGATAATATCAGTATTATCACCAACAAATGCACTTGTTGCACCTAAATGTATAATAGGCATAGCAGAAGGGCAGACTTTACCAAAAGTATGAACATGAGCCATTACATCATGTCTGAATTTCTTTTCCATTTCTTTTGCATATTCATAATCAATATCATCAATATGGCTTTTCATTTCATCGATTTGCTCTTGAGTAATATTTAAACCAAGTTCTTTTTCTGATTCTGCAAGAGCTATCCATAATTTTCTCCATGTAGTAAATTTTTTATTAGGAGAAAATAAATAAAGCATTTCTTTTGAAGAATATCTTTCTTCAAATGGGGTTTTAAATCTGTCAAATTCGTTCATTATCTCATCCTTTTAGTAATATTTTAGCCTTTTCTCTGGCATATATTTTAATTTCTTCTTCATTAAAATTTAAAAGTTTTCTATCCTGCATAACAGGGCTGCCGTTAACATATACATCAGTAATATCATTATCTTTTGCTGCATAAACAAGGTGAGATATTGGATTATAAACTGGTGTCATGTGAACTGCATCAAATGATAAAACAAAAAAATCTGCTTTCATTCCTTTATCTAATTTACCAATATTTTTTAAATTTAAAGCTTTTGCACCGTAAGAAGAAGCCATTTTTAAAACTGTTTCAGCTGGCATTGCAGTGGCATCCGTATTAAAAGCTTTATGAAATTTAGATACAGTGCTCAATTCTCCAATCATTGATAAGTCATTATTACTGCAAACGCCATCTGTACCAATAGATACATTAATACCTGCATCCATCATTTTTTTTACAGGTGCAAAACCACTGGCAAGTTTTAAATTGCTTTCAATACAATGGGATACATTAGCTTTTTTATTAGCCATAATTTTCATATCACTTTCATTTACATGAACACAGTGAGCAAAAACAGAAGGTGTATCAAAAGCACCTGTTTCATACATTAATTCAACAGGTCTTTTATTATATTTTTCTAAAATTTGTTTTTCTTCGTCAATAGTTTCTGCCAAATGAGTATGCAGTAAAATATTTCTTTTTTGAGCATACTGGCTGCATGCTTTCATTACATCAAAAGGAACAGTATATAAAGCATGAGGGCAGATAGAAAGGCGGACAAGGTCAGTTTCTTCAAAATCATCAGCAGCCTTAAATGCTTTAGAAAAATTTTCAAGCACACCAAAACCAACTACACCGCGGATACCTGCTTTTTCAAAAGCTCTTTTTGCATCAAAGGCAAAAAAATACATATCATTAATACATGTAACACCTGAGCGAATAGATTCAGCCAAAGATAAAAGGGTAGAATAATATACAAATTCACCAGATAAAATCTTTCTTTCAGCAGGCCAAATATAGTCGTTAAGCCATATCATTAAAGGTAAATCATCTGCATATCCTCGCATAATACCCATACCTAAATGGTTGTGAGTATTTATCAAACCAGGAAAAATAGCAGAGTTTTCAAAAGTTTTTACATAATAATCATTAAAATTATCTAAATTGTTAGTAATACCTTCAATAATATCATCTTTAACAAGCAGATATGAATCAGTATGTATTTCTTCATTATAATAAATGTAATCAGCATAAAAAGCAGTTTTTTTCATAATTTTACCTTATAAAGTCAAGAATTTGCAGCGGATTTTCAGCAGTAAACTCAGCATGAGATTTTTTCAGCGGTGCATAACCATAAGAACAGTAAATTGTATGCATTCCTGATGCAGTACCTGCAAGAACATCATTATCGCTGTCGCCAACCATATATGCATTATCAGGAGAAATATTTAAATCACTTAAAATACTTAGTAAAGGCACAGGAGAAGGTTTTTTCTCAGAAAAACTGTCGCCGCCGTATATAAATTTAAAATAATGTGATAAATCTAAATCTTTTATGATAATATCAACTAAATTAGCAGCTTTATTTGAAACAACTGCCATATTTATATTTCTATTATATAAATCTTTTAACACATTTTCCATACCTGGAAAAAGCATAGAAGAATCAGTGCAGTTTTCTTTATAATACTGCATAAAATCAGCCATAATTTTATCTTTTAAATGAACCTGATTAGTAACATTTAAAGTTCTTTCAATAAGTAATGCAAGACCATCACCAATAAATGATTTAACTTCATCAAGAGAAGGTGTATAAACGTTATAATTATCAAGAATATGTTTTAGTGATAAATAAATATCATCAAAGGTATCACACAATGTGCCGTCTAAATCAAATATAACTAACTGAGTATTTATAATAAGCTCCAAAATTTTATTATTTACCAGATATCATATAATAAAGCTTATTTTTAATCAATATATTTTACAAAATAAAGAAAATTTTTAATGGTTTCAAATTTTGACTTCTAAGCCGTTTTAATTCAAGCCAGCGTATAAATATACATTAAAATTCGTTTCAGGGCAAATTTTAACTTTAATCCGCCCTAACTTATAAATCTATTTTACATAATATATCTTATCGGACGTTTTATATTAAAAGACTTGCACTATCTTTTTATGTATGTTATATTTTGATTATTATAAATAAATTGGAGAATATTTTATGAAAAAATTAATTTTAGTTTTAACACTTATAATTGCAGTTCCGTTTTTAAGCTTTGCAGCTTTTCCAGTTAATTATGATGAAAAACTTGATATTACTACAACAGATAAATCATTTGATTTAAAAAATAATAATTCAGTTACAGTTTCTGCAACACGTCCATTAAAACCTATGCAGGAATTTACTCTTACTTATAAATTTAAAAACCCTAACGTTAAGGCAGTTAAATTTACTTCTAATATGGAAATGAATATGGGTAGATTTGAATATGATGGCACTAAATTATCAGATACAGAATTTACTGTAAAACAAATACTTACAAAATGTATGTCTGGCAAAACTAAATGGTTTACTAAAGCTTTTATAACATATAATAATGGCTCTAGTGAAGAAATGTATGTTTTCTTTGATGTGAAATAGTTTTTTAGCATGCTTTTTAAAAGGGCTGCTTATTTTTTCATATATGCGCCCTTTTATATTTTATATCCTTTTCTATATGGTGAGATTTAGTGAAAAAATTAATTTTACTTTTAACACTTATTGTATTAGTTCCTTTTTTTAGTTTTGCAGCTTTTCCTGTAGAATATGATGAAAAATATGATATTACAGAAAAAGATAGAGCTTATAAACGCGATACTTACGGAATATCAGTTTCTGCAACACGCCCTATAAAACCATTGAAAGAATTTACATTAACTTATTCATTTTCTAAACCTGTTAATTCAGTTAAATTCACTTCTAATATGGAAATGAATATGGGTAAATTTGAATATGAAGGTAAAAAAGTAACGGACACTGTTTTTACTGTTACTCAAACATTAGTTAAATGTATGTCTGGTAAAACTAAATGGTATACAAAAGCTGATATAACTTATATGGATGGTTTAAAAGATGAATTTTATGTATTTTATGATGTAAAATAGGTTTATATGGAAAGTTTAGGTTTAATATTTAGTCATTTTTTAGTTGGTTTTGCAGGTGGGTTTGGCCACTGTATTTTAATGTGCCACCCTTTTGTTCTGCATATTTCAAGCACTTTTGCTGACAGTAATTCTGGCTATAAAATATTAATACCAAACTTTTTTTATAATGCAGGCAGAACTATTACTTATGCCGGTTTGGGCGCTGTTGCCGGCGGTCTTGGCTCCATTGCTACTTATGCAGGCCAAAACTTTTTAAATATTCAGAAATTTGCAGCACTTGTGGGCGGCATTATTCTTGTATTATTTGCTGCAATGTATTTCTTTAATTTAAGCTCTTTTAATTTTCTTGCAAAACTTAAAATTATGAATAAAATTAAAAAATTTAAACCGAATAATCCATTCTTTTATGGGCTGCTTCTTGGTTTCCTTCCATGTGGCTTATCTATGGGTGCAATTATTGCAACAGTTCCATCAGGCTCCTGGTATACAGGCGCTTTAATGATGGCAGCTTTTGGAGTAGGCACTGCTGTTGCATTAATGATTTTAGCCATTCTTGGCTCTTATATTATGAAATACGTTAAATATTTTAAACATATTACAGCTATACTTCTCTTTATTATGGGTATTTATTTTATTTATCAAGGAATTATCTTTTCATATTAAAGAGGTTTTTTGTTAAATTTAAAATACTCTTTATTAATAAATAGTTATAACACTTATCAATATATATTTTTCCTTTTACCA
>DXAQ01000032.1 GCA_019116905.1 Candidatus Mucispirillum faecigallinarum
GTACTAACATATTGATATTACTATATATTATAAAAAAAAGCCCTTAAAATTTTATTTTTAAGGGCTTTTTATTTTACTTATAAAGTATTATTTATTTTAATTTTTCTTTTAAAATATTATTTATTACACCAGGGTTTGCTTTGCCTTGAGTGGCTTTCATTACCTGCCCTACAAAAAAGCCAAACAGTTTATCTTTACCAGCTTTATATTCTTCAACATTTTTAGGGTTATCAGCAATAATTTTATCAATTATTTTTTCAATTTCTTTTGTATCTGAAACCTGTTTTAACCCTTTTTCTTCAATGATTGATTCAGGCTCCTGATTATTTTCTTCAATCATAGGTAAAAGCTCTTTTGCAATTCTTAAACCAATAGTGCCGTTTTCAACTAATGCTGTAATTCTGCCAAGACGTGATGCAGTAGTTTTTAAATCTCTAATATTTTCTATTTGTTTTTCACTCATAATTGCAGCAAGTTCAACAAGTATTAATGTAGCAGTTTTTTTAGGGTCGCTGCCTTTTTCTTTCATAGCTTCTTCAAAATATTCAGCAACTGTTTTTTCTGCTGCAAGCCTTTTTGCCTCATCTTCACTTAATTTATATTCTGATATAAAACGTTTAGTTTTTTCTTCAGGCATTTCAGGCATACTTTTTTTAACTTTTTCTAAAAGTTCATCTGTTACAATTAATGGAAAAGCTAAATCAGGGTCTGGAAAATATCTGTAATCGTTAGCGTTTTCTTTGCCGCGCATACTTCTTGTTTCTTTTTTATTAGCATTAAAAAGCCTTGTTTCCTGATATATTTCTTCCCCATTTTCATAAGCATCTACATGGCGGTTTGCTTCATATTCTATTGCCTGCATAAGATAGCGTATAGAGTTTACATTTTTTATTTCGCATCTTGTTCTAAGTTCTTTTGAACCAACAGGGCGCACTGATACGTTAGCATCACAACGCATAGAGCCTTCGTTCATATTGCCGTCGCATGTTTCAAGGTAGCGCACAATACTTCTTAATTTAGTAAGGTAGGCACCAGCCTCAAAAGGAGAGCTCATATCTGGTTTAGATACAATCTCCATTAATGCAACACCAGAACGGTTTAAATCTATACAGCTTTTACCAGGCAGCATATCATGAATTGACTTACCTGCATCCTGCTCTAAGTGCAGCCTTTCTATACCTACTCTTTTTGTAGAGCCGTCTTCCAGCTCAATATCTAAATAGCCATTACCAACAATAGGTTTATCATACTGGCTTATTTGGTAGCCCTGCGGCAAATCTGCATAAAAATAGTTTTTTCTTGCAAATACTGACTCTTTATTTATTTGAGCATTTAAACCAAGCCCTGTTTTAACAGCCTGTTCTACACAGAATTTATTTACAACAGGCAGCATACCAGGAAAGCCTGCATCAATAAACGCTACATGGTCATTAGGTGTGCCGCCGCTTGCAGCAGATGCACCTGAAAAAAGTTTTGCATTTGATATAACTTGACAGTGAACTTCAAGCCCTATTACAAGCTCCCAGTCGCATGTTCTTCCTTTTATTATATAACTCATTATTTTCTGCTCCAACTATTATTTTGTTCCAGCACATAAGCACCTTTAAAAAGTGTTTCTTCATCAAAATCTCTGCCTATAAGCTGTAAACCGATAGGAAGTCCATTATCTGCTTTTTTAACAGGTACAGAGATTGCAGGAAGTTTTGCAAGGTTTATAGGTACAGTAAATGCATCCTGCAGATAGTTTGTTACTGGGTCAAAAGATTTACTTTCTTCTATTGTAAAAGCTGTTGTTGGTGCACATGGGGTAAGGATTGCATCAACTTCTTTAAAAGCATTTAAATAATCCTGCCTAATCAGTTTACGCACATTTGATGCTTTTAAGTAGTATGCATCATAATAACCTGCAGAAAGCACATAAGTTCCTATCATTATACGCCTTTGAACTTCTGCTCCAAAGCCTGCACTTCTTGTATTTTCATACATTTCATCAAGTGATGAACCGTCCACCCTTAAACCAAAACGAACGCCGTCATATCTTGCTAAGTTAGATGACGCCTCAGCTGGAGCAATAATATAATATGTTGCAAGAGCATATTTCATATTAGGAAGTGATATTTCTTTAACTTCTGCCCCTGCTTTTTCTAATATTTCTTTACCCTCCTGCCATGCAGAAGCGATTTCAGAATTTAAATCGTTATTTAAAAATTCTTTTGGCATACCTATTTTTAAGCCTTTTACACCTTGTTTAAGTGTTGCTTTAAAATCAGGCACTGCAATATTTGCACTTGTAGAATCAAATTCATCAAAACCAGCCATTTTTTCAAGCATAATAGCAGCATCTTCTACAGTTTTAGTCATAGGTCCTGCTTGGTCAAGTGATGATGCATAAGCGATTATACCATAACGAGAGCATCTTCCGTAGCTTGGTTTAATGCCTACAATACCGCAGAAAGCAGCAGGCTGACGAATAGAGCCGCCAGTATCTGTTCCTGTTGCACCAGCACACATATCAGCAGCTACAGCAGCAGCAGAGCCGCCTGATGAACCGCCTGTTACAACTTCTGCCCCATCGAGCCTTTTAACTGGGTTTATAGTCTGGCCAAAATAGCTTGTTAAGTTAGCGCCACCCATTGCAAACTCATCCAGGTTAGTTTTACCTGTAAAAACACTGCCTGCTTTTAAAAGATTTGCAGTAACAGTTGATTCATAAGGTGGGATAAAATTTTCTAATATTTTACTGGCAGCAGTAGTTCTTATGTTTTCTGTACAGAATAAGTCTTTTATTGCAAGTGGAACGCCGTCTAAATCAGAAAGCCTTTCCCCTTTGCTTATTCTTTTATCACTTTCTGCTGCCTGTTTTAATGCATATTCTGGAGTTTCTGTAATAAAAGCATTATATTTTCTACCCTGCTCCATTTTTTCTATATAGGCTTTTGTTACTTCTGTTGAAGAAAACTCTTTATTATTAAAGCCTTTTGAAAGTTCTGCAATTGATAATGATGTTAAATCTGCCATTATTCCACCACCTTAGGAACAGTAAAAAAATGCTCGTATGGCTCAGTAGCATTTTTCATAAGTTTTTCTGATAAGTTACTAATAGTAACTTTATCTTCCCTTTGTCTTAATGGGGCAGTTTCTTCTTCAATTACTTTGGAAGTATCTGCACTTTGTAAAATTTCCATCCATTTTAAAATGTCATTTAAATCTTTTGCCATACTTTCAACAGTGCCTTCATCAAATTTCAGGCGTGCAAGTTTAGCAATGTGGTTAATTTCTTTTGCGTCCATATTATGTCCTTGTTATGTCCTTTTATATTTTTTAACAGTGTAATATTACACAATTTTTTTTATAAAGAAAAGCAGGAATTTATCTATAAAACCAAAATCTTACTAATTTTTCTTTTCTGCTGTTTGGAGAAAAGCGTAAATCATTATCAAAAAAAGAATATTTTTGATAAATATGTTTTTTGTGGGAAAAAGTATCAAAGCTGTATTTTCCATGATATGCACCCATTCCGCTTGCACCAACACCGCCAAATGGGGCATAATTATTAGTAATATGCACCATTAAATCATTTACAGCACCGCCCCCAAAAGATATGTTTTCTATAACTTTCTTTATCAGTGATTTATCACTTGCAAAAATATACAGCGCCAGCGGCTTATCAAGTGATTTAAACTGATTTATAACATCATCAATATTAGTATATTCTATAACTGGTAAAACAGGGGCAAATATTTCTTCCTGCATAACTCTATCGCTGTATGTTACATTATCCATAATAGTCAAATCAATTTTCAGTTTCTGCATATCTACTAAACCGCCAAAAACTACTTTTGAGCTGTCTATTAAACGAACTGCCCTTTCAAAATGTTTTTTTGAAATAATTTTTGGAAATGCATCATTTTCAGAAGAATGAGCACCATTAACAAGTGAACTTTCTGCAATTAAAGCACTTATTAAATCTTTTTTTACTCGTGAATGGCATAATATATAATCTGGGGCAACACATGTCTGGCCAGCATTTAATGATTTTCCCCATATTATTTTTTTTGCTGCATCTTTTATATCTGCACTGCTGTCAATAATACATGGACTTTTCCCCCCAAGCTCAAGCGTAACGGGGGTTAAATTAGTGCTTGCTGATTTCATAACAATTTTGCCAACATTTTGGTTGCCTGTAAAAAATATATAGTCAAACCTTTCAAGTAAAAGAGCAGCGCCGGTAACAGCATCGCCCCTGATAGGTTTAACATATTCTCGTGGAAATGTTTCATTAATAAGCTGAGAGATAATAAGGGATGTATTTTCTGAATATTCAGATAATTTAAGCACAGCGCAGTTGCCAGCTGCAATGGCTGCAATAAGGGGGCATAAAGTAAGCTGCACAGGATAATTCCATGGGGAAATAATCAATACTACACCATAAGGCTCATAATGAATATAACTTTTACCAGGCTGCAGCGTTACTGGCACTTTTACTTTTTTAGGCTTTGCAAGTTTTTTAAGGTTTTTAATATAAAAATTAATTTCATCCATTACTATACCAGTTTCTGTAATAATGGCTTCATAGCTTGATTTATTCAAATCATCATGCAGTGCCTGCAAAAGTGCTGCATCATATTTTAAAAGTGATTTTTTTAACGCTTTAAGCTGCTCTATTCTAAATTTAATACTTAATGTTTCGCCACTGTTATAAAATTCCCTTAACGGTCCTACAGTATCTTTCATATTTTTCTCCACTATTATATATAACTTATAATTATAAAAGATAATAAATAAATAATCAAGACCTATAAAAGATTTATATTTGTTAAAAATGGTAAATAAAGAAAATGCTCCCATAAATAAGGGAGCATAATATATTTATTCTGGCTGGCAGATTTCGCCTCTTTTTATGGCAATAATAGTTCTAATTAATACAACTAAAACTAAAATAGATGTCATGATTAATGATACAATGCCTAAAAATTTAAATGTAAAATACTGAAAATTAGTTTTTTCATATACTGTGATAATAGCCATAGTTAATGCAGCCATAGGGAATGTAAATGCCCACCAGGAGATGAAAAACTTAATCTTATAAAAGTTTTTAATTAATGCAAGCAGTATTAATCCAAAAGTTAATGCTACATTAAAAAGTATTACTGCAAACATATCATAAACGCCGCTTAATTTTAAGTAGCTAAGCATACCAACAGAAGGCGGTGCTATAAAAATAGCAAGTGTTGGCAGAAACTTCTGCGGCAGCATTCCATGGAAAATAATTCTGTTAAAAAGTATTGCTGTTAATATTATCCAAAAGAAAATACCTAGTGAAAAGAAAAAATCAAGCAGATAAATATCAGCAAACCCAGCCCCTGCAATCGGCACAATTATATTACCAACAACTGGTATAAACCATGCAGGGTTAGAATGGGCAAGCTCAATATTTTTATTAAGCCAGTAAGTTATAGTGTAAAAAGTAAAAAATGTCTGTAAACCTGTGCCTATTACAAAAAGCGGAAATGCAACACTTTCATTTTCATGAAAAACTGATGATAATAAAAGCATAGAAATAGATATTGCTGCAAAAAAATTCACTCTTACAGGGTGCTTAATTTCTTTTTTCACTTCTGATGTATATCTTATTATTTTATAAAGATATAATAATGATATAATCACCGCTAAAATTGCAGTAATATATGATAAAACCTGATAAACTATTTCTGGCAGTAAAAGTATTTCACTACCCTTTTTATACGCCAAAGTTATACCAGAAAACCCCATTATGACAGCAAACATCATAACTGGAAAAAATTGTAAACGAGAACCTTGTTTCTCATTTGCTGATTCGCTCATAGTGTCCCTTCCTTCTATCTGTCTTTTTTAAAAAAGACTTATTTAGTCTGAATATATATACTCCTTTTAAAAAATAAAACAAGAGAAAAATTATTTTTAATATAAATTTATTACTTATCTTAGATTGACTTTAACAAAATTTTCATCTTTATCTATATTTATTAATACTTTATCAAAAGGTGGCATAGCAGAATAAGAGCCAAAGAAATTATTTGAAAACCCAAATTTTTCTATCGGGTGGTTTGCCTGATTTAAATCAAGCATTTTATTTTCATTTTCATCATGGAAAACTTTTACTGCATATCTGCCCTTAGGCAGAGTTATTTTTGCAGTAACTGATGATTTTTTTGCAGGAAAGAAAAATGAATACTGCGGATTGATTTCACCATTAAATTCCTGTTCATTTCTGCATAAATGTATCATTATATTGCCAGTAGATGTTTCAATATTATTTACTTCCAGAACCATTACTGCCATATTATCATCTGCAAAAACATTTATACTGTAAAACAATATTATTATAAATATAAATCTACTAAATAATTTCATATATTAATCTTCCATATCATAGGCCTGCAGTTTTTTATGAAGTGTATTCCTGTTTATTCTAATAAGCTGAGCTGCCTGCGACCTGTTACCTTTTGTCATATCAAGAGCTGCCTGAATTAAAGGTTTTTCCACAGCTTTACAGTATTCAAAATATGGGTCAATAGCTTTTGAATGTGTACCGCTTTCTAAAAGCCCCCGTGCAAATTTATAAAGTTCATCAAGGGTATTTCTGCCTGCCTCCACATATCCCTGCTTTCTTCTTACATCTTTTGGCAAAGATGAAAGCATAATTATGCCGCCATTTGTATGGTTTACTGCATGATATATTGTATTTACAAGCTGTCTTACATTGCCAGGCCAGTCATAGCTTTGCAGAGTTTCTTCTGCCTCCTCTGAAATAGGGATAGTTTTCTTTCCAAAATAACCTAAATCACGCATAATTATACGGATTAAATCATTAATATCTTCTTTCCTTTCTCTTAAAGGCGGGATATTTATAATAATTGCAAAGCTGTCCCTAAGCCTTTGGTTAAACCTGTTCTGCCTTGAAAGCTCTGTTAAGTTTCTATTAGTAGATGAAATAAACCGTGGAGAAAACATACCCAGTTCCTGCTCCACTTTTATAATAGAGTTTAGTAAATATTCCTGTAACTTAGTATTTGCTGCTGCAATATCAGAAATATATACTGTTCCTTTTTCTGCCCTTTTAAAGTAATCATACACTTTACTAAACCCAAGTGAACCTACAATATCATTAAGCTCTACAGGGTTAATAATAACAAACTCACCAGTTCTGCCGCTCTGGCTGTGAATATATTCTGCCAGCCTGTCTTTACCGCAGCCGTCTTCACCTGTTATATGTATACTTACATCAATAGGTGCAACAACCTCTACTAAATCATATATTTTTTTCATTTTCGCAGAATTATTTACTATACTTCTGCTTTTATATTTAGTAGTCTGCTGTTCTTCTGTTTCCTGCAAATTTTCTGTTTTATTGTTTTCTATATTACTGTTTTCCATTACTACTTCTTAAAATTATATGATGTTGGTTCACCGCTGCTGTCAACAGGGTAAATTGAATAAGAAAAATCTCCTGTGATAGCATCTGTTATCTGGTTAGTTTCTTTGCTTACTTTAAAATATGCAGCATTTACAGGTGCAGGAAAAAGTGCAAGTGGCACAATATTATTAATTCTGCTGAAATAATCTATAAATATAAACTGCGCAGTATTTCCGCCAACTGCATAATCACCCATTTTTCTGTAATCATCATAACCAACCCATGCAACAGTTACAAGGTTAGGCAGCACACCTGCAAACCAGCCGTCTTTTGAATCGTTTGATGTACCAGTTTTTCCTCCAAGCATTCTGTTTACTGCATTCCTGCTGCGCCATGCGCCGCCTTTTTCTACTACTTTTATTAAGCTGTCAGTTATAAGTGATGCAGATTTTTCATTAAGCACTTCTGTCATTTCAGGCTGCTGAAATTCAAATAAAGTCTTGTTATCAATATCTGCAACTCTTGTAACAAAGAACGGTTTAACTGGCCGTTTGCCCTGATTTGCAAAAGTAGAATATGCATAAGCAAGTTCTAATGGAGAAGCTGAAAGACTGCCTAAACTTACAGATAAATCAACAGGAATATCTCCTGTAAAGCCAAAGAGTTTAGCATATCTTATGATTTTTTTAATACCTATTTTTTGGGCAAGCTTAATAGTTACAGAGTTATTTGAAAGCTGTAATGCTCTTTCAAGAGTCATTTCACCTGTAAACTGGCCGTCAAAGTTTTTAGGACGCCAGTCCTCCTCACCTTCTTTTTCACTTTCCTGGATTACAGGGGTATCATAAAAAACACTCATTGGATAATATCCGCTTTCATAAGCTGCAGAGTAAACAAGCGGTTTAAATGTGCTGCCTACCTGACGCCTTGCCTGTACTGCCCTGTTAAAAAATGATTTAAAATATGACATTCCGCCTGCCATGGCATATATTTCACCAGTCTGCGGATTAATTGATACAACAGCACCCTCTAAGTCAGGGTTTTGCTCTATCATATATACACCAGTTGATACATTATCCTTTAATATGGCAGAAACATATATCATATCATCTACAGCAAACACATCTTGAAAAGATTTTGCTTTTCTTTTTGCTGCTGTTGTAATCCAGTCATTATTTTTAAAATTTATAGTGCCTTCGCTGTTATCACTTAGTTTAATTTTCAGTGTATTTTTATTTACTTCTGTAATAACTGCTTTTTGATAACCTAAATCTTTTAGATAGCCAGGTACATCATTATCAAGCCTGATATATTTAACTGTATTATTATCACTTTCTTCATTAATTATATTATTATCAGCAGTATCTTCTGTTTCTTCCACATCTTCATCATTTTCTATTAATATTTTACCAAGCGGCCCTTGATAGCCTTCTCTTTTTGCAATATCCATAAGGTTTTTTATTAATGCATTTTCTGCTGCAATCTGGTAATCAAGGTTTAATGTAGTAAATACTTTTATACCTTTATTTTGAGCATCTTCAATTTTTAAATCTTCCTCAATATATTTATGAACATAGTCCATAAAATAACCTGCATGACGAAGTCTTAATGGAATACTTTCTGCAAGCTTAACAGTTTCATTTACTGCAGTATCATATTCTTCCTTAGTAATATAATTTACATCAAGCATTCTTTTAAGTACGTGGTTTCTTCTATTTACTGCTCTTTTCATATTTAAATGAGGTGCATAGATTGAAGGACCTTTTGGAATACCTGCAATCATAGCAGCCTCTGCAATTGTTAAATCTTTTACATCTTTGCCAAAATAGTTGATTGCTGCTGCCTGAATACCGTAAGCTCCGCGCCCAAAATTTACCTGATTTAAATATAATTCTAATATTTTTTCTTTACTTAACTCTTTATCAAGCCTGTATGCAATAATTGCCTCTTTAATTTTACGTTTTAATTTCCTTTCAGGTGATAAATAAATGACTTTTACAAGCTGCTGAGTTAATGTAGAACCACCTTCAACCATTCTGCCTGCTTTAATATTTGAAACCATAGCACGCGCTATACCCCACGGGTCAATACCACTGTGCTCATAAAACCTTGCATCTTCAACAGCCACTACTGCCTGATATACATAAGGTGGCATCTGCTCAATAGATACAGGATAACGCCTTTCAGCACCTAATTCTGCAATAATATTGCCTTTTGCATCATAAACAACCATAGGCTCTGTATATTTAAACTTGCTAAACTCATCAGTAGATGGCAGCTGCAGACTTAAAATATAAATATATACAATAATAGATATAACACCTATTATGCCAAGAGCAAACATAGCGCCAATAACATATAATATTATACGCAGTTTTGAACGTTTTTTACGTTTTTTACCTTTTTTATTTTTATTGTTTTCATTATTGTTACTATTTGCAATCTCAGTTAATTCTGCTGCAATATCAGGAACTTTGTTTTCATCATTATCAAACTTATTTTCTGACATCATCTACTCCATAATACCTATTTTTTAGCTTTCAATTCAAATATTAAATCTCTTAATTTAGCAGCTGTTTCAAAATCCAGTTCTTCAGAAGCTTTATACATTTTCTTTTCAAGCATTTCAATATCTTTATCAGTTTTGCCGCTTAATTTTACATCAAAACTATCTGGCACATCAACTGTAAAATAATCTTTTTCATAAATTGATGATAAAATATCGCTGATAGCACTTTTTACAGTTTCAGGGGTTATACCGTGAGCTTCGTTATATGCTTTTTGTTTTGCTCTGCGTCTGTTTGTTTCATCTATTGTCTGCTGCATAGCAGCGCTTACTTTATCACCGTAAAAAATAGCCCTGCCCTCTGCATTTCTAGCAGCACGACCTATTGTCTGAATAAGTGATTTTGTAGAGCGTAAAAAACCTTCCTTATCTGCATCAAGTATTGCTACAAGTTTCACTTCTGGAATATCAAGCCCTTCCCTTAATAAGTTGATACCCACAAGCACATCAAATTCACCAAGCCTTAATGATTTTATTATTTTTATACGCTGCAGAGTGTCAATTTCTGAGTGAAGATATTCTATTTTTATACCCATATCTTTATAATATCTTGTTAATTCTTCTGCCATACGTTTAGTAAGGGTTGTAACAAGTACTCTGCCGCCCTCTTTTGTTACTTTTAATATTTCATTATATAAATCATCAACCTGAGTTCTTGCAGGACGCACTTCAATTTCTGGGTCCATTAAACCTGTTGGGCGGATAATCTGCTCCGCTATTACTCCGTGAGCCTGGTCTATTTCATATTTATCAGGAGTAGCACTTACATATAATACTTTATTTACTCGGCTGTCAAACTCATCAAACTTTAACGGCCTGTTATCAAGTGCCACAGGCAGACGGAAACCAAAATCTACAAGTGTCATTTTCCTTGACCTGTCCCCATTATACATACCTCTTATCTGCGGTATTGTTATATGGCTTTCATCTATTATAACAAGCGCATCTTTTGGAAGATAGCTTATTAAAGTGTAAGGAGTAGAGCCTGGCGCTCTGCCGTCAAAATATCTTGAATAGTTTTCTATGCCTGTGCAGTAGCCTGTTTCTTTTAACATTTCTATATCAAACATAGTTCGCTGTGTTAAACGCTGTTCTTCTAATATTTTATTCTGGCTTACAAATTCTGCACATCTTTCAAGCAAATCTTTTTTCATCTGCTCTATAACGCTGTCCATTGTTATGGCACTTGTTACATAGTGCGTGTTAGGATATACTGAAAGATTAGTCAGTTCATTAATAGTTTTACCACTTATTGCGTTAAATTCACTTATTCTATCAAGAGTATCGCCAAAAAATTCAAGCCTGTATGCAGTTTCATCTTCATGGCTTGGAAATATTTCTATTGTATCGCCTTTAACCCTGTATACGCCCCTGTGGAAATCTATATCGTTTCTTTCATAACGCACTTGTATTAATTTCATTAATACATCATCAAAATTATAATCTTCGCCCACTTCAAAATGCTGTATCATAGTAGAATAAGTTTCAGGAGAACCAAGGCCGTATATACATGAAACTGAGGCAACAATAATAACATCACGCCTTTCTATTAATGAGCGTGTTGCCCTGTTTCTTAATTTTTCTATTTCTTCATTAATTGCAGAATCCTTTTCAATATATGTATCACTTGACGGAATATATGCTTCCGGCTGATAATAGTCATAATAACTTACAAAATATTCAACTGCATTATCAGGAAAAAATTTAAGAAATTCACCGTATAACTGAGCAGCTAGAGTTTTATTGTGAGCAATAATTAATGTAGGAACCTGCAGGCGTTCTATTACATTTGCCATAGTAAAAGTTTTACCTGAACCTGTAACACCTAGTAATACCTGACGCATTGCACCATCATTATATGATGATACAATCTGCTCAATAGCTTCTATCTGGTCCCCAGCTGGCTTATATTCTGATGATATTTTAAATTCCAATATTCTGCTCCAAAAAATACTAGTCTTTATTTTATCATATTAATTATGAAAAATAAATAATTAATCATAAAAAATACTGATTAATATCCAAATAAAAACTTAAGCTCTGCAAAATATTTAATATCACCGTCAAGAGTAACGCTGTATGGACCTTCTCTTTTAGCATAAAAAAATTCAACAAGTCCGCTGTATTCTGCACCAACATCAAAGGCTATACCTACGCCCTGCGCCTTAAATATATGCTGATAACCAAGGCTGAGTTTTGCTTTGTATGATACAAGCCCTTCAGTATTTCCATAAGATACATTATACTTACTGCTTGTTTCTATATCTCCAATACCTGCATACACATTTATACCAAACATTAACCCTTTATATAAATCCTGCCTCATTTCGTAAAATATACCGCCAGAACGTGCTGTTCCGTCTACAAGCAGCGTATTTCCACCAGCATAATCAGTACCAGGCAAAGCTGTTCTTGAACTTCTTGTTTCATCATAATATATACCAAAATAAGCATATTCTGAAATAGAAGGCTTTAATACAACAGGTGTATCTAAATAAAGACGCACATTCCAGCTGGATGCAGCAGTATGAAAAGAGCTGCCGCTGCCTAAAAGTGTGCCCTGTACCATAAGGTTATCTTTTACCTGAAAATTATTATTAAGACTTGAATAACTGCCGTCAATATACATTTCTGATTTCCAGCCAAAAAATGGTATATAAAATCCAAGTGGCAGTTTTAAGTAATAGTAATTATAATTATCTGCCTGTTCATCAATAGTTGATTTGCTTTCAGTAAAAATAAACCTGGAATCTTTTATAACTAATTCAGGTGAAAATCTTGTTCCGCTCATAAATTTTAAAGATACAGAGCCATAAGGTATAACATATTCTTTTTGCTGAGCATTAGCAGGCTTTATTGAAAAATAATTAAACCCATAAGCGCCGCCTGATACAATTCCTTCAATATAGAGAAAATCCTTACCCCAGATATTTGTTTTAGACCATCTGTTTTTCATAGTAAGAGTAACATTATCATAAAGATGCCTGTTTTTTGCATTTAAATCAGTATTAATTTTAAATTCTTCTCTTTCAGGAAATCCAAATTTTGTCATAAAAGTGTTTTTATCATTAATAAGCCTGTCGGGTACAAGTTTAGGTTTAATTTTTAGTTTAAGATTTATATTTTTTTTTGTCTTATTATCAAGAGTAGCGTTATCTTTTGTTTGATTATCTTTTGAAACATTATCAAAAGTTTTATTATCTGATGCAATTTTATTTTTTGGCGCAGCAGCACTGGTATCAGTAAAAACACACACAAATAATAGTAACAATGTAACAAAAGATAAAATAAAACGCATTATGATTTAAGTACTCGTTCTCTCACAATTTTTAAAAGCTGCCTTGCTTCTCCCTCTGCATATAAATCATCAGAATAAACTCCGTCAATTGTTTTAAAGAAACCTTTACGCACAATGACTTCTGCATCAGGAAATTTACCAGACACTGCCTCTTTAACAGCTTCAATAACTTTTGGAAGGTTTTCTTCCCCTCCTGATTTTTCAATGGATAAGTTGATTTCTATATACATTTCTCCTCCTTTTATTTTTGGGTAAGATACAAATACGCAGCAAACTGTTTAGCAAGTCTGCCACTTCTACCGCCTCTGTCAATTGCATAGCTTTCTGCCATTTTTTCCCACCCATCAACTATATCTATCTTATACTTATTTAAATACATTTTTACTATATTTAAATAATCATTTTTATTAAGTGGATAAAATCCAATAGAAAGCCCAAACCTTGCCTGCAAAGATGTCTGCTCCGAAGCCTCATCTCTGTCATAAATATCGCCAGTATCCTGGGAAGATGCAGAAACTATCTGCCTTCTGTTAGATGTGGCTGCATATATTACGTTTTTAGGTTTTGATTCTATACCGCCTTCTATTGCAGATTTAAATCTTCTATATGATACATCATCATCTTTAAAAGAAATATCATCAAAAAATAAAAGAAATTTTTTATCGCTGTGCTCTCTAATAATCTTATAAAGATTATATATTGCACCAGGTGTTTCATCAATAAATTCAATAGTAACAAGCCCCTGCGGAGCATATTTTAAAGCAAGCAGCCTAAGCAGAGTAGATTTACCACTTCCTTTTTCGCCCCATAAAAGCATATTTAAGCATGGGCCGCCTGATACAAAAGAGGAAATATTTTTATCTGCCAGCTCCACATTATCAGTAACAGACAGAAGTTCCTGCATATTTATATCACTTTCAAGAACTGCTTCTTCTATACTTCCATTTATATATCTGTATGCTGCACTTTTAAACATGGTTTTCACCTTTAAAATATATAGTCTTGCAAATATTATATATTTTTTTAGAATAAAACAAGGTAAAATTATAATCAACCAAAAATAATTGTAAAAAAATTTAAAATAGCTGTTTTGCATTAAATAATTATCCTTTTACAAAATAAAATATGTATTAAAATTAAAATAAAAAGCAAAAATCATATAAGTATATGTTAATATGTACAAATTATAGCGATACTCATCTTTTTCATTGCTTTTTTATTATATATATGTTTTACTAACCTAATAATAAATATAACTATGTTATTATTTTTATATAAATAATATAGTAAAATACTGGATTTTAGCAGCAGGTGAGAGATGATTGAAGAATCAATGACACTACCAGACAATATTATTGAGAAATTAAGAAAACAACATCTTTTTGAAAACTTATCAATAGAAGATATAAAATCTGCTATTACCCGGTTTGAAGAAATCCACATACTCACAGGTGAGCTTGCTTTTAGAAAAGGCGAACGTTATCACAAGGGTATATATTTTCTTCTAAGCGGAGAGATTCTTCTTACTCACCCAAACACACATATACAAGTTGCATGCCATAACTGCCCTGTTGGTCTTTCCACATTTTTAGGCAAAACAATGTACACTATGAATGCAATAGCGCAATCTGACTGCGATTTATTATTTGTCCATGAGCTTTGCATATACAGGCTTATGGAGCTTTCAGATGATTTTAGAAGCAAGCTTATAAAAGATATACAAATAAGGCTTACTCATCTTGATAATTCTTCAAATGCATTTTTGATGCAGTCTGTTTACCAGACAGTATCAGGTGTTATGAGCTCCCCTGTTATAACTATTCAAACAGGTAAATCTGTTGTGGAAGCTGCAAATATTATGAAAGAGCATAAAATAAGCAGTTTATTAGTAGTAAACAGAAAGCAGATAGTTAAAGGGCTGCTTACTTCAAATGATTTAACAAGAAAGTTTTTAGTTGATTTAGAAAATAATATAAAAAACCAGGATGTAGAAAATTATATGGATACGGAGCCTGTTACATTTCCTCCAGAATTTCCAATTGTTGAGGCGTTAAACGAGCTGCAAATAACTGGAAAAACTCATGGTGTTGTTATGCAGAATTCAAAACCTGCAGGCATCGTATCTATCCATAATATTTCTACCATGCTTTTTGAAAATTCTCATTTATACTGTGCTCATATAGACAGTATGACTAGTTTAGATGAATTAAAGCAGGTGTTTAAACAGATATACCGTGTTGCAAGAACTCTTGCCACTTCTTCAAGGGTCTCACGGGAAGAATTAACTGCCCTTTCATCAATCCACAGGGCAATCCATAAAAAAGCATTCCAGCTTACAAGCGATGCTTTTAAAGCAGAGAAAAATTTTAAATTAACAGATTATTCTTACTGCTACCTTCTGCTGGGAGCAGGTGCAAGGCGTGAAATGGATTTAAGACCCCAGATAAATAATGCTTTTATATTAGCAGATGATATGCCTGATACAGCTGAAAAACATTTTAAAGAATTTGCTGCAAAATATCATGAAAATCTTGTAGATATTGGCTATTACCCACATAACAGTAATGATGATGTAATGACAGTTAATCTTGTACTTAAATATTCTAAATGGTTGGAAGAAATAGACGGCTGGTCATCAAAGGGCAGTAAATCTAACAAAAAATATGCACTTCCTATGCTTATAGATGTGGCAGCACTGGAAGGAGATATTAAACTTGCCTGGTCTATTAGGAATTATGTATTGAAAAAAGCAGCTGACAGACCTGCAATACTTACTGCATTAGTAAAACAATACCCTGCTATCAAAATCCCAGTATCACAGTTTGGCAGTTTTATTGTGGAAAAAGAAGGCAAATATGAAGGTATGTTTAACTTAAAAACTCAGGCACTTTCTTATATTGTTAATATTACAAGGCTTTTATCAATATATGCAGGCATTACTGATATGGGCACAATAGAAAGAATAGAGCATTTAGAAAGAAAAAAAATAGTATCAGAAGAACTTGCTACTCAGGCAATTATTGCTTTTGATACAATTACAGAAACATTAATTAATGAACAGGTTAATCAGGCAGCTAATAATCAGGAAGTTACAAGCTATATTTCACCTGCTTCATTATCACTATTTTATCAGGAGAAATTAAAACGAGCACTGCAGTTTGCAACAATATATACAAGCTATGGTGTAAAATTTTTAAATGAAATATGATGACAAAAGATATTAATAACTCACAGCAAAAATTAGTTGTATTAATAGATGCAGATAACGCATCACCAAGTATAATATACGGGCTTATGTCTGAAATTGCAAAATACGGCACAGCCCATGTAAAAAGAATATACGGAGACTGGACAAGCCCTAACTTAAAAGGCTGGAAAGAGCTGCTTTTAGAGCATGCATTACAGCCTGTGCAGCAGTTTGGCTATACAAAAGGTAAAAACTCAACAGACAGTGCCATGATTATAGACGCTATGGATTTACTATACAGCGGTAAATTTGATGGTTTCTGCATAGTATCAAGCGACAGTGATTTTACAAGGCTTGCTTCCCGCATAAGAGAGGGCGGCTTAAATGTTTACGGCTTTGGTGAGCAGAAAACTCCTCAGCCATTTATAAGTGCCTGCGATAAATTTATATATACTGAAATTCTGCAGGAAATGGAAGATGAAACAGACAGCGAAAATAATGATAAGGATGCTGCCCCTCAGCTTGTTAAAAGAAAAACTACAAACGAATTAAAAATGGATACACGTCTTGTAAACCTGCTGCGTTCTGCTGTTATTGCATCAATGGATGAAAACGGCTGGGCGTTTTTAGGCGAAGTTGGCCAACATATTACAAAGCAGTCCCCTGAGTTTGACGCAAGAAACTACGGATATGCTAAATTAAAAGATTTAGTCAAATCTATACAGCTTTTTGATATAGACGAAAGAAAAGATGAGCGTGCACCTAATATTAAACAGATTTATATAAAAGATAAACGTATGAAAAAACAGTTTATGGATGAGTAATGTTTATTATTAAACAATATCCGCAGGATTTGGAAACACCTTATCATCTGCTGCTTGATGCAGACCCATCTAAAAGATTAGTTGATAAGTATTTAGCCTGCGGTATTTTGTTTGGCGCATTTTATGAAAAAGAAACAATAGGCGAATGTCTTTTAATTTTTCATAACGATATTTCAGCAGAAATTATAAATCTGGCAGTATTAGAAAAATATCAAAACCAATCAGTTGGTAAGTCATTAATTTCTATGGCAGAAAATCAGGCAAGGCTTTTGGGCTGCAAATATATGGAAATAGGTACAGCAGAACCACTTGTAAAATATTATGAAAAAGCAGGCTATAAATACCATAAAACTATAAAAAACTTTTTTGTAGATAATTATGATTTTCCAGTTACTGATAATGGAATAATACTAAAAGATATGGTAAGACTAATTAAAAATTTATAAAATAAGGTAATTTTATGACATCTGCACTTTTAATTTTATCATTTGTTTTAATACTATGCATTATGCTTACAAAAGTTTCAAGTAAACTTGGTATGCCTATGCTTTTGGCGTTTATTATACTTGGTATGCTTTTTGGCTCTGATGGAATAGTAAAAATACCATTTGATGATTATATTGTTATGGAACAGATTGCTACTATTGCACTTATATTTATTATCTTTTACGGCGGCTTTGGTACAAAATGGTCTACTGCTAAACCAGTTGTTGTAAAAGCTGCTATGCTTTCTACCATTGGTGTAGTGCTTACTGCATTATTTGTAGGTCTTTTCTGCCATTATGTATTAAAGTTTCCTTTACTTGTAAGTTTTCTTTTAGGAGCGCTTATAAGTTCAACTGATGCAGCCTCAGTCTTTTCAATACTTCGTTCAAAAAGGCTGAACTTAAAAGAAGGAACAGCCCCACTTTTAGAGCTTGAAAGCGGAAGTAACGACCCGGCAGCTTATATGATTACTATTATTCTTATTACCATGATTACAGGTGATTTTAATGCAGGCTCATTTGCGTATATGCTTTTTGCCCAAATTGTTTATGGTATTGTTGCAGGTGCATTAATAGCTTTTGCTGCTGTTAAAGTTATACAAAAATATAAATTCAGCTCTACTGGAATGGTTATGATATTCTTTGTTGCTGTAGCACTTCTTTCCTACTCACTGCCAGCTGCTGTTGGTGGCAACGGCTATTTAAGTGCATATATTGTAGGTATTGTGCTTGGTAACACTAAATTTAATGATAAAAAACCACTTGTTTATTTCTTTGATGGCTTAACAGACCTTATGCAGATGCTGCTTTTCTTTTTACTTGGGCTTTTGGCTTTCCCTTCAGAATTTCCAGCTTATGCGGTAGAAGCCATACTGATTGCGTTATTTTTAACATTTATTGCAAGACCATTAGCTGTTTTTATGCTGCTTACGCCTATGAAATCAAGTATAAATCAACAGCTTTTAGTTTCATTTGCAGGGCTGCGTGGTGCAGCATCCATTGTGTTTGCAATAATGGCGCAAAACGGTCTTTCATCTAACAGCGAATTTGCAGGCAACGACCTTTTTAATATTGTATTTTTAATAGTGCTTTTTTCAATAATTTTTCAAGGCTCTCTTATACCTTTTGCTGCTAAGAAATTTAATATGATTGATAACAGTGAAGATGTAATGAAAACATTTACAGATTATTCTGATGAAGTGCCTGTGAAATTTATACGCAGTTCCATATCTAATGAGCACCCATGGCATGAAAAAGCCATTAAGGATATTACTCTGCCACCTGACACTATTATTGCAATGATTTTAAGAGGACATGATAAAATAGTTCCAAAAGGCTCAACTATTCTTAAACCTGATGATACACTGATACTTTGTGCAAAAGCAGGTGATAATATTGAAGGCGTTAAAATATCAGAAAAACATATTGACAGCACAAGCCCATTTATCGGTAAAAAAGTTGCCGAATTAAAAGCTGAAAAAAATATGCTGATAGTTATGATACAGCGTGAAAATACAGTTATTATTCCACGAGGTAATACTGTAATTAATAATGGTGATGTGCTGATTATTAACCATTCATAAATTATATTGCAAAGCTAATCATAATAGAGCCAAAAGTATGCTCTGAGGGCTGCCCCCTGTATTCTTTGCCTTTATGTGTTATGCTGTAAGATAGTTCAAACCCCTTATATGCTATTGCAAGTCCACCCTCATAATAAAATACAAGCGGGTCTATATCATGCCTGAATGGGTTTTCCCATGTGTTGCCTTGAATATATATGTTGCGGACAGTAAATCTATACCCTATACCACCGTATACATATATTGAAAAATCATCACTGATAACACCATTAAAATCCTGCCCAAAATTCATTTTAGATGTACCAAAAGATGCATTTAGATTATGACCAATTTTTAAACGTGTGCTTAAATCTAAAAAGGTATTAGCATTACCTAATGATATGGCAGCAGAAGGCATAAGGTGCACACTCATTATGTTTGTATCAACTATACGCAGCCTGCCAGTCCAGCTGTAATGGAGATTTACAAAAAATTCATCTCCAACCTGATTGCCCCATGGAAGAACAGAGTTATGGGCAGTATTAACTGATGTATGAATACCGTTTTGCACATTTTCTGCAAAGGAATATTTACCAACAACACCAATATCCAGCCATATTCTTTCAAAAGATGTATCACGCCTTTGGTTTACACCAAAAGATAAGTAAAGTCCGCCTGCATAAGGGTGGTCATAAGCTGGAGCATTTAAAGATTTATCACTAGGAGTATATATTTCCTGGCTGACATTTATAAAATAGCTTGTAATATTATTTTTTGGGTAGACTGATATTTTACCAAGCCATGATGCTTTACTTTTATTATCCTCCCCATGAAAATCCCATTCGGGAGAAATGTAGGATACTCTGTGAGCTGCAGAATAATATTTATCTGTATATATATCAAAATAAGCATCATTATCTGATAATAATACAACCTTATGTTTTTTATATGGCTTTAATATGTCTTCATTATAAACATCTTCTGCATAAGATGGTAAAAACAGGCACAAATATACTATCAAAAATGAAAAAATATTTTTAAACACTACTATACTCTTTTAATTAAAATAACAGATGATGCTTTACATAATGCTGTAACTTTCATACCGTAAGAAATATCCATAAAATCTATACTGTCATTAGTTACCATAACACATAATTTATTATTATCATCAAGTTTTATAAATACTTCACTGTTTACAGCGCCTTTTTTAACTGAGTTTACAAGCCCTGTAAATTTATTTTTGCAGCTTAACTTTACTGTATTATCAAGTGATAAAATAAGCTGATTTGAGTTTATAAGGGCAGATACTTTATCACCAGCAGCAAGTGCCATACGCTCTATACTGCTTTTAGAAATAGATGCCATTATTTTAAATGATGAACATTCTACTTCCACCATAGAATATACTGCACCCTCTGTAATATTAGACACTGTGCCGTTAAATGAATTATCTGCAGATGATTTTAATTCAAAGTTTGCAATAAGATTTTCTATATCAGGATTATCCTCAATAATTGATAAGATTTTTTCAAAAGTTTCAGTATATTTATCATACCTTTCTATAAACTCTAATCCAGCATCTGTAATTTTACTGCCGCCGCCATGCCTGCCCCCGCTTATTCTTGATACAAGCACTTCTCCTGTTATTTTATTCATTGCATCAACACTGTCCCAGGCTGCTTTATAACTCATTCCCATTACTTTTGCTGCCTGAGATATAGAGCCAGTTTCTTTAATATGCTTTAAAAGCTCTATACGACCTCTGCCTGCAAAATATTCACCATTATTAGTAAGCCAAAATCTTCCGTCTATTTTTCTATTATTCTTTTTCATATTATTTTCCTTTCAATTGTTATAATATAATAATGTAATAATGTAAATATTAATTAAATTGTCTGCTGTTTTTTAAACTGATATGTTTATTATGTCATCATATTATTTTAATATGTTTGGCTAAAATAATCATATTTATTCATATAAATATATATTCTAATACATCAAATTTAAGATAAAACTTGACAATTTTATTTTATTTATATATTTATGTAAGAAATAGTTTTTAGTTTTTTTTATTTTTAAATAATACTTGAAATATACTTAAAGTATTATTTTTTTATTCTTATATATCTCAGTAATTTCCAAGTATAACTTTTAGTATAGTAAATCTTTATTAGGAGGCGTTTTTTATGAATTCTAAATTTAGAATGACTATTGCAGCTAAAATATTTATAATTTTAGCAGTTATCACATTAGTATCATTTGCAATGGGGGTTTATTCATTTATTTCCACAAAAAGTGCAGGTAAAATTGCTGCCGATATTAGTAATGTATATTTAGACTTATTTGATTATAACACAGATTTAAACAACAAAATATCAGATGTTCGCAGACTATTCAGAAGGTATATTATTGACCCTTCTCAGCAGCATTATGACAGCATAATGCAGTTAAAAAAATATGCAGAAGATGATTTACAGAAATTAGATGCGCTTATTGATGATAAAAATACATCATCACTTGTGCCTGAAATAACTGCTGTATATCCTGAATTAAAAGGTGCTGTTACAACATATTTAAATACTGCTATAAATCAAATAGACATACGCCACAATATTGTGCCAAAAGAGCAGGAGTTTATAAAACTTACTAACAATTTTTTAAATGAAAGTGAAAATCTTAGAAAAGCTATTGCAAGTGTTGTAAGCAGAAATAGTGATGACCCGCAGATTGCAATGCGCTATTTTAATAACTATACCCGCATTGCAAATTTAGCAGTAAATACAGGGCTTGTTTTAGAAATTTTTGCATCAGTTAGATATACTGGCAATTTAAAAGAGCTTGAAAAAACTGGCCAGCTTATGAAAAATATAAAAGAAGACCTTGAAAATATAAGAACAAATATTGTAAATAGAGATTCTCTTGCTGTTATTGATAAAATGCTTACTATTCTTAACCAAAATGAAAAAGTATATAATGAAATAGTAAAAGCTTATGAATTAAGGGCATCTGCAAACCAAAAACGAGATGCCAGTGTAGAACTGCTTGTTGGAATAAGCCAGCAGATTTCTGATTCCATTAATAATATTATACAAGAAAAATCAAGCTATGCAGAAACATCTTTAAAAAGAACAAATTATGTAATAATATCACTGCTTATAGTAACTATTGCAGTTATAGCGGCAGCTGCTTTTATTACTCTTACATCAGTTATTAAACCTATACGCACTTTTGTTGATGCTGCGCATAATTTAACAGGCGGTGATAGAGATTTAACTATCAGGCTTAAAACTAAAAGTAATGATGAAATGTCTGATTTAGCAAAATATTTTAATACTTTTATAGAAAATGTGCAGGAAATTATAAACGAGGTAAAAAATTCTACAAACGAAGTAGCCTCAGGAAACAGCCAGCTGGCAGCAACTATTGAAGAACTTTCTGCTACATTTAATTCTCAATCTGAGCAGGTAAGCAGCATTGTTGTAGATATGAATAATATTAATAACGCATCAGAAGATGCTACTAATGAATTAAGGTCTGCTTTACAAGTGATAAATACTACATCAGAAGCTACTACTAATGGTCAAAACTCGTTATCTGAAATTAAAGACACTATGCTTGATATAAATAATAAAACTACTCACCTTTCAGAAACAATAAATAAACTTTTAGACAGCTCTGAACAGATTGGTGAAATTTTAACAGTGATTAATGATATTGCAGACCAGACTAACCTGCTTGCATTAAATGCAGCTATTGAGGCAGCTCGTGCTGGAGAAGCAGGCAGAGGGTTTGCAGTTGTTGCTGATGAAGTTAGGAAACTTGCAGAACGCACCACAAAAGCTACAAGCGAAATTGAAAACATTATCTCCACTCTGCAGCATGAATCAGAACAGGCATCAAAAGAAATGTCATCTGCAACAGACAGTGTAACAACAGGCGTATCTGTTATTGAAACAACTACATCATCATTTGTGCAGGTAGTGCATGGCGTGGATAATGTAACAAACACTACAAACCAGTTAATGGAAGGCTTTAATATACAGCATGAAACAGTGCAGTCTGTAACAGATAAAACTCAGGCTATTGCAAGCGGTATTGAAGAAAGTAATGCTGCAGTAAGTGAAATATCTATTACTGTAGACCACCTGCAGGAAAGAACAGAAGCTCTTAAAACTCTTGTAGGTCAGTTCAAAGTTTAAATTTTTCAAATAATAGCTTAAAATTTTACCCGTATAACATAAAATTATACGGGTAAAATATAAAATATTTAATCAATTTTAATCTTTTATTGATTTTTTTTAAATACTGATTATAATCATAAGAAGTATGAGAAAGGGTTGATAAGGTTTATTAGTTATGACAAATGAAGAATTAGTTGCAAAAACGGAATCTTTATATGATAATGGGGAATATAATCAAATTATTTCATTAATACAATCACTTCCAAAGGAGCAGCAGACATATCCACTTTTATTTATGCTGGCATTAGCATACAGCGATAACATTGATGGTGATGATGAAGAAAATAAAAGGCAGGCTCTTAAAATTCTTAAACAAATATCTGATAGTGGAGAATACGATATAAAATGGCTTTATCTTATAGGTAAAACTTATTTTGAAACTAATCAGGAAGAATATGCCATAGAATATTTTAACCGTATTAATAGAATTTACCAAAAAGATAAAGAAATCGCATCTTTAATGAATGTGCAGCACTTTATAGAAAGCTGTAACGAAGTATTATATGAACGTGCATTAGCTGTTATCTTTATTACACTAAAAGAAGCATCAAAAGATGATAATATTACTATTAATAATATCAGTGAAAATAAATTAGCAATATTTTTCCCAAAATATAATATAAAACTTAATATGGAAATATATAATCTGCACAGAAGTGGGGCAAAGCTGTTATTTGAGATTATTTATCCAGATAATTATACTCAAAAATATGATATTGACGGCGATGCAAACACTTATGAAAACGGTATTTCTGATGCCTTAAATAAATTTGTAAATATTATTAATCATGAATTTTCAAAACATTGCAAGTGAAAAAATATGAATGAAAATATTTTAGAAAAAATAGAAAAACTTCATAATGCAGAAAAACATAAAGAAATTATTAAGTTAATAGAAAAACAAAAAGAACCGCTAAGTTATGAGCTTACATGCCTTCTTGCCCGTGCATACTGTAATATTCCTATAAAATCAATAGAAGATACCGGTTATATAAATAAAGGTCTTTCACTTTTGCTTTCTGTTGAAGATATGGGCAAAAATGACCCGCTTTGGCATTACAGAACTGGGTATGCTTATTTTTATTCTGATGATGAGGAAAAAGCTCTCTACCATTTTAATAAAACAGTGGAATTAATACCAAAAACAAAAGAAAATGCTGAAAAATGGAAAGAATTTAATATAGGATATTTTATAGGCGAATGTGAAGATATTATAAAAGCTAAAAAAATTAGTGAAAAATTTGGCACAGGTGAAAATGCATCAGAGCAGGATATTATTGACTTTATATTATTTGCTTTAATGCACAGAAGTTTCCCAAAAGATGATATAATAAACGATAACAGTATATATATTCCTGAATGGATGCTTATTATTAAGCCTGTTATTATAAATTATGCTGATGACAGGGTGGAAATAGAATGGAATATTACATGCCCGCTTTTTGATACAGGTCTTAAAGAAGAAACTTTTGGTGCAGGCGATAATTTAAAAGAGGCAGTATTTATTGCTGCAGGCACATTTACAGCATCTATTTTACTGGCAGTTAAAAATGCACTTACAAAAAGTAATAATAAATTATCATACACATCAGAATTTAACGGACATATCCATAACTGGAATGTTTATTATAATCCACTTTTAATTGCAAGAGATGAAATGCAGACTGGAAAAATTGATGATTTAATATTATGGAACCAAATAAGTCCATTCCTTGATGCGTATTTAGGCAACCAGAAATCAGTATGCATAAAAATATATGTGGCTAAGTTTGCAGGCAGTATAATCAGTGAATGCAGTATAGATAATATATATATTAATGAACTTAGCAATACTATTGGTGATTTTATTGATGATTTTGATGTAAAAGACAGTTTTTTTACTATGAGGCAGTATATTATACTTTCTCAGGAAGAAGAAACAACACTTCCATATATATATGACGGAAAAGAAGGATATGTGGAACTTAAAAACAAACTGAAAAAAATATTAAATGTAATATATGAAATACAGCCATTTAATCCAGAAGATAATGAAGATATGGAAGATGCTTTCTTTTATCTTATAAGCAGGCTTGATGAAGAAGTTGATGATTTTACATTATGTATTGAATCTTTAATATTTATACCAGAAATATTTGCAGCAAACGTTTATGATAATATAGCCTTTCCAGAATCTATAACTATATATACGCAGGATGATGAAGAACCTCTGCAAATATTATATACTCAATTTAATGATTACAGCAGAATATTTAAAGCTGTATGGGAAATACTTGATAATTATGAAGATACAGATAAACGTGATGTTATATATAATAAACTTTTAAGTATGAGTTACTCTATAAACAGTATCTTAGCAGAAGGCAAAAAATTAGAAGAAATAGGTGGTGATGAAGATGAAGAAATCACTATCCCTGTTTTTGAAATGAATGTAGATGAAAGGTTTGAAATAAGGTAGCAGATATATTTCTTTATATATTTATATATGCTTTATTTCTTTTTGCCTTTTTTTCTATATATTGTAAAATCTGCCTGTAAAAGCATAATATCTATTTTATAAGGTATTACTCTGATTTTATCGCCTACTCTGTATCGTTCCCCAGTTCTTTCCCCTGTGGCAGTTTCACCATACTTATAAAATATATCAAAATCAATATATGAATAATCAATATAACCTGTCATCATAAGTTTTTCTATATAAATAAATATGCCGTTTCCTGTAATTCTATTTATATAACCAGTAAAAACATCATCATAATGATTAGAAATATATTCAAGTTTTTTAAAAGAGCCTATGTCATGCTCTGCATCCTGGGCAACCCTTTCTCTTTTTGAGCAGTGGGCAGCAAGTTCTTTTAATTCTTCCAGCTGCTCGCTTATACTTCCTAACTTTAATGCAGAAAGCAGTGCCCTGTGCACCAGTAAATCAGGGTAACGTCTTATTGGGCTTGTAAAGTGAGTATAGGCACTTGATGCCAGCCCAAAATGGCCTTTATTTTCTGTTGTATATTCTGCACGCATCATAGAGCGCACAAGCAGTGAGCCTAAAAGGTCAGCATGTTTTGAAGATGATGCAATTTTACTTAATTCTGCAACTGTTTCAGGTGTTACAGGGTATTCTAATGGCGGCACTTTTAAGCCAAAATTTCTTGCCATTTCCACCCAGTCATCAATCTTTTTTGTATCTGGTTCATCATGAACTCTGTATATGCCTTTTAAATCATTTTCCTCAAAAAATTCTGCTGCCGATTCGTTTGCTGCAATCATAAAACATTCTATTAATCTTTCAGCAAGTCCCCTTTCATATGGTTTAATATCTAATATTTCCCCATTATCATCAAATATAAATTCAGCTTCAGGTAAATCAAAATCAATAACGCCGTCTTTCTGTCTTTTTGCAAGCAGAATATCTGTTAATTCTTTTGCTGTATTTAAAAACGGCACAAGTTTTTCATCTTCACTTTCTGCCTTCTCATTAAATACCTGGTTTACAAAAGTATATGTTAACCTGTGGTTAGAATTAATTATAGAGCGGTAAAATTCAGCTACTTTTTTATGGCCGTTTTTATCAAAAACCATTCTGCATGTTACAGTAAATCTATCTTCATGAGGCACAAGGCTGCATACCCCATTAGAAAGCACTTCTGGCAGCATTGGTATTGCAAATTCAGGAAAATATACACTAGTGCCTCTAGCCTGCGCCTCCATATTTAAATGACTTCCCCTTTGCACATATCTTGATACATCAGCAATATGCACGTAAAGTTCATAATCACTGCCTTTTTTAAATATGCTTATAGCATCATCAAAATCTCGTGCTGATTCGCCGTCAATTGTAACAGTATAAATATCTCTAAAATCAGTTAAATCTTTTTTATTTATTTTAAATGTGCCGTTTTCTATTAAGCTGCATTCCTGCATTACTGTTTCAGGAAAACTGCCTGATAAAGAGTATTTATACATAATAATTTTATTATCAATATCTTTATCGCTTAATGTGCCGATTTTTTCTATTATTCTGCCTGATGCATAATTATGACCTGACGGATATCTTTCTATTTTGCATAAAACAACATCATCATCATGCAAAGCAACAGGGCAGTTTTTTATAATAAAATGACCTTGAAAATTTCTTGAAAAAGGTATAACGCGGTAACTGCTGCGGTATTTTTCTACAACCCCTACCACCTGCTCTATACCTCGCTCTATAATCTGCACTACTTCTGCTTCACGTTTACCTTTATATATACCGATACGGGCAAGGCATATATCGTTATGCGCTGCTCCTTTTAATTTTTTAGGGTGAATAAATGCATCTTCAATGTTTTTATCATCAGGAATAAAAAAGCCATACCCGTCTTTATGGATAGATACAGTGCCTTTCAGCACTTCTCCTATATGGCTTTTTTTATAAGCATTATTATCAGATTTCTTTTCTGGCTTTTTATCTTTAATAAATTTCCTGACATTTTCTTCTAAAATATCCTGCGGTAGATTTTTAATAAGTTTACGAGCCTGCCTTTCATCTATATTTAAAATATCTGCAAGCTCGTAAGAAGAAATATGCGGAAATTGAGATAATATTTTTTCTGCTTTTTTCCTTAATTTATTATCCAATATAATATCCTTACTATTCAGCTAATACAGAAAGGTATCTTTCCCCAGTATCTGCAAGTATTACAGCAATATTTTTGCCTGCATTTTCAGGCCTTTCTGCTATTTTTAAAGCTGCTGCCATTGCTGCACCTGATGAAATGCCTGCTAATATACTTTCATTAGCTGCTAATGCTTTTGCCATATCAAAAGCTTCTTCATTAGTAATCTGTACTATTTCATCATATATATTAGTGTTTAATACATCAGGCACAAACCCTGCCCCAATACCTTGAATTTTATGAGGTCCTGCCTTGCCACCTGAAAGCACAGGAGATGATGCAGGCTCAACTGCCACTACTTTTATATTACTGTTTTTCTCTTTTAAATATTCGCCAACACCGGTAATTGTGCCACCTGTTCCTACTGCTGATATAAATATATCAATTTTGCCGTCCATATCATTATAAAGTTCTGGGCCTGTTGTTTCTTTATGTATCTGGCTGTTGGCTTTATTTTTAAACTGCTGTGGCATAAAAGCACCCTCTATTTCTTTAACAAGTTCTTCTGCTTTTGCAACAGCTCCGCCCATACCTTTGCTTCCTTCTGTTAATACTATTTCTGCACCAAAAGCTTTAAGCAGTTTACGCCTTTCTATACTCATAGTTTCAGGCATTGTAAGGATAAGTTTATATCCTTTAATAGCTGCAGCACCAGCAAGCCCAATACCAGTATTGCCGCTTGTTGGCTCAACTATAACGCCGCCTTTTTTTAAAAGTCCTTCACGCTCTGCCTGCTCTATCATTGCAAGCCCAACCCTGTCTTTTACACTGGAAAATGGGTTAAAAGATTCTATCTTTGCAAAAATATTTGCTTTTGTATTATTTAATTTATTGATTTTTACAACAGGTGTTTTACCTATTAATTCTAACATATTTTCTGCTATTTTCATCATATACTCCATTTTAAATATTTGATATATAAAATATTTTTTAGTATTACACTTTTATATATGCTTGTCAAGTATCATAATTTATACTATTTTATCATATCTAAAAATTCATTTTGAGAAATAACTTTTACCCCTAACCTGTTTGCTTTTTCAAGTTTTGAGCCTGCCTTTTCTCCTGCTATTAGATAATTTAAATTTTTAGAAACACCGCTTAAAAGTGTTCCACCGTTTTGCACAATTAAATCTTCATAATATTTTCTAGGTTTATCTAATGTGCCTGTAATTAAAAAAGTGCTGCCCTGCAGGCTGCTGCCTGTTACGCTGCTTATATATTCCATTTGCAAGCCGTACGATTTAAGCCTTGATATAATTTCCTGCATACTTTTATCATTTAAAGAAGAAAGGATAGATTTTGCAGTTTCTTCCCCTACTCCTTTTACCTGCTCTAAATCATTAAAGCTGGCATCCATTAAATTATCCATACTTTTAAAATATTCTGCAATAAGTTTTGCAGCAACTGCACCAACATGGCGCATACCAAGGGCAAAAAGTACCCTTTCAAATGGTACATTTTTACTGTCATTTATTGCATTAATTAAATTATCAGCTGAAACCTGCCCCCAGCCTTCCCTCATCTTTAACTGGTCTGCATTAAGTTCATAAATATCTGCATAATTATTAATAAGATGAGCGTTATAAAGTTCTTCAACCACCTTTTCCCCAAGGCCTTTAATATCCATAGCATCACGGCTTGCAAAGTGGATAATAGAGCCTTGAATAAGTGCAGGACATTCTGGATTTTTACAGCGTCTTTTTGCATCATCATCACTTATTTCAAGCTTTGAGTTACATATTGGGCAGTTTTCAGGAAAAATAATCTCTTTTGCATCATCAGGACGAAGTTGTTCCTGCACCTTAACAACTTTTGGTATAATTTCGCCGCCTTTTTCAATAAATACAGTATCTCCAACCATTATATTTAATCTTTTTACTTCATCTTCATTATGTAAACTAGCTCTTGATACAGTAGAGCCAGAAATTAACACAGGTTCAAGCACAGCAACAGGTGTAACGGCACCAGTTCTGCCTACCTGAAATATTACATCTAAAAGCTTTGTAGAAGCCTGCTGAGCCTTATATTTATAAGCTATTGCCCAGCGCGGAAATTTAGCAGTCCAGCCTGCCTCATCCTGATAATCTTTATTATTAACTTTGATAACTGCCCCGTCTATATCGTAAGGCAGACTAAAACGCATATCTTCTATTTTATTTAGTGCCTGCTCCACTTCAAAAATATTTGAGCATACATATAAAAATTCACTAACTGGTATATTATGGCTTTTGCAGAAATCTAATGACTGCTTATGAGTTGCAAATTCTTCATCAGAGTAAGCAACACCATAAACAAACATTTCAAGGCCTCTTGATGATGCCTCCTTAATATCTAAAAGCTTTAAACTGCCGCTTGCTGCGTTTCTTGGGTTTGCAAATAAAGGCAGACCTAATTCGCCCCTTAATTTATTTAAGTTTTTAAAAACTTCTTTTGGCATAATAACTTCGCCGCGTAAAATAAGCCTGCCTTTATAATCTATTAATTTTGGCAGGTTATTTATAACAGCAGTATTTGTAATATCTTCACCAGATTTACCGTCGCCCCTTGTAACTATCTGAATAAGGCTGCCATTATCATAAGTAACAGAAAGGGCAGCCCCATCCATTTTAGCCTCTACTGTAACTTCTGGGTTTAGCCCAAATAATTTATAAAGCCTTGTATAAAATTCTTCAATATCTTCTATTGAGTATGAATTTTCAAGAGAATACATTGGTATTTCATGGGTAATAGTAGTAATTTTACTTTCAAGCTTTGCCCCAACTTTATTTGTGGGACTCTCTAAAAGTTTGTATTCAGGATACTGTTTTTCTAAACTTTCCAGCTCTTTATATAATGCATCATATTCCACATCAGAAATAAGCGGATTGTTTTCATTATAGTATGCATTACTGTATTTATTTAAAAGGCTTGTAAGCTCTGCAATACGCGTTTTTGCATCCATTTAAAACCTCATAATAAGTGAGCCTTCTGGAACTTTATCTTTAAAAGGTATTTTATATATATAGTTTGGCCTTGTAGCCTCTATTTTATTACTGCCCTCATCTAATATAAATTCAGGAGTAATATTTATCCTTTTTAAATCAGGTGTTAAAATTGTTATTTCTTCATCAGGTGCAAATTTTGCCCTGCATGTAATATTTAATTCTTCGCCGTTGCTGTCATTTAAAGCAACCCCTAAAAACGCAGCTGCGCGGGAATATCCACTTGTTTCTCTGTTAATTGCATTAGCATCATATTCGCCGCCGTAAAAGCCTTCAATATAGCCTCTGTTGCTTACGCTGTTTAATAAATCATGCCATTCTGGCAGTGCTTTATAATTATCAGCATCTTTCATTGCTGCATCTATTGCCTGCCTGTATACACCTGTTACAATAGATACATACATTATACTTTTCATTCTGCCTTCAATTTTACCACTGGCAGAGCCCATTTTTACAAGCTCCCCTATTCTGTCTAATAAACATAAATCTTTAGAGTTGTATAAATATGTACCTCTTTCATCTTCATAAACTGGAAAATATTCACCTTCTCTTTTTTCTTCCATAAGTGCATAATTCCACCTGCATGGGTGAGTGCATTCGCCGTTATTTGCATCTTTTCCAGTCATATAAGAGCTGATTAAACATCTTCCACTCATAGATATGCATATTGCACCGTGAATAAAAGTTTCCACTTCGCATTTAGCATGTTTCATAATTTCTATTAAATCTTCTTTGCGGACTTCCCTTGCCATAATTACCCTTTTTGCACCAAGTGATGCCCAGAAATTAACGGCAGCAAGGTTTGTAGTATTAGCCTGTGTGCTTATAGATACAGGTGTTTTTATACCCTCCTGCTTAACAATAGAAAATATGCCAGGGTCGCTTATAATCAAAGCATCTGCCCCTAACTGCTCACATTTTTTAAGATATTTGCTTATATCATCAAGTTCATGGGTTTGAGGGTAAATGTTAACTGTAACATAGCCTTTTTTACCCCTTTCATGCAGATATTTAAAAGCTTCTTCCATTTCATCAAAAGTAAAGTTTCCTGCATTTGCACGCAGCCCAAAAGCTGGACCGCCCATAAATACTGCATCTGCTCCAAAACGAACAGCTGCCTTTAATTTTTCAAAATTTCCTGCGGGAGAAAGTAATTCCATATATTATTATCCTTAATTTTATTTAGTTTAGTGGCTTAATATAACATAATTTATGTTTTATTCAAGAATATATTTAAAATATGGCAGTTTATCTATAATATCTGCACAAATATAAAATATTTTTTTCAAAATGACACATACTGTCGCACAGGTGCTATACATTCATACATAGAAAAAAATTTATAAAATGTAAAAAAATACTTGACAATCCCCACCCCCCCCAAGTATAACGGCTTATATTTTATTAAAAAGGAGAATGTTATGAAAAAACTACAAAACTTAATTTTTGCATGCCTGCTTACTCTTGGGCTTGCTGCATGTGCTAATGATGATAAGTCATCAAACGCTGCACCAATCATCAATACTGATGAAGAAGTTACTGAATCTTTTGAAGCAAAACTTAATGAAAGTGCTGAAAAGACTATTACTTTTACAAACCCTCATCTAACAGATGCTGACCTTGAAGTAAGTATTTACAATAATGAATCATCTATTGAAATTGATACAGCAAGTTCAACATGTGATAGTGTTACTAATAACTATGGTAACTATACTATTAAAAGCAGATTAGCAGCTGGAGGGTCCTGCAAAATAAAATATACTTATACACCTACTCAATTTGCTACAAAAGCACTTGAATTAAATATTGATTATCATAAAGTGTATGAAGCAGTATGCCCAACACCTAACTATGTGCCTAGTTTAGAACAAGCTATGACTAGAAATAAATATGTTAATATGACTATCTATAACTATGCAGTAGACAGCAACGGCACAAAATCACCAGATATTATAAATGTAGAAATTAACCTGGAATGGTATGTATCTGGCAACTTGATGAATTATACTAACCCAGCTCCTTATTCTCAAACTTTTAACCTGCCAGCAAAAAAAGGAGAATATTTATTTAATAATTATGGTATTGAATTAACTTCTAATAATAATAACTGCTCAATATCTGGCAGCACTCTTACAGTAAATAATGATGTAAATAATGATAATGGCTGCTCTATTACTTATTCAACTACAATAGATAATATTACTTCTATCCAGTTTTCCCCTAAGGAAGAAGCAAACCCATACTACAATGTAAATGTAAACATAAACAGTAACTATACATATAACTTATTAAGTGCGCCTTATTATAATACATTTGGACCTGAATATTTTGCAACTAATTTAAGTGGTGATACTTATATTGATGCAGGTTTACTTAGCAATAATGAAAAAATCACAAGTTATGAAATAACTGGCACAAATAAAGATAAATTTAAAGTTGCATCTACAAAACATAATGGCTGCAAAGTAACAGATACAGAAATATCAATACCAGCAGAGCAGGAAAACTGCTTTTTCACTGTTGAAATAGCAGACATTAAAGAAAGTGGAGATTTTACTGCTACTTTAAATACAACTTCAAGCACTAACGGCAGCCAAACATATAATATTCAAGGTGAGGTAAGTCTTTTATTAAATGATAAGTTATCAACTTACTGCCAGCAAAATACTCAAAGTAAAAAATTATTTAATTAAGTCTAATCTAATTAAATAAAATCACCTAAATTTAAGCTCCTGCAACTTGTTGCAGGAGTTTTCGTTTACAGCATAATTTAATTAAAAAATAGTTGACACCGATTATAATGCATATATATTATGATATAAAATAATAAAAATAAATAAATTGGTAAATCAATTATGTTTGATAATAAAAAAGTACTGCAAATAATATCATATTTATTATCTTTAAATGGTAATAAAATGGATAAATTAAAATTAATAAAAGAGCTTTATTTAATAGATAGAATGTCTATTAATGAAGATAATTCATCTATATCTGGCGATGATTTTTTTAGTATGAAATATGGTCCAGTTCTTTCAATGACACTAAATATTATTAATGATATACCAAATGATAACAGCTGGTCTGAATATTTAAAACTAGAAGATAATAAGTCATTAATATTAATTAAACCATTTGATGAAGGCATGTTAAGTAAAAGAGATAAATATTTTATTAATGAATATAAAAGGCGCCCTTGAATATAGATGTATGGTAAGCCATAAAATATTAGCAAAACTTCAAAATGGTGCAAAAGTTTCAGATTATCTGCAGGAAAGATTTTATAAATATTTTGATTTCTTTTAATCATAACCCACTTAAAAATTAAATACATACAATACTAATTTATTTTAACTAATTTATTTGACATTTTATGCTCTATACTATATTCTTTCTTTTAATATTATTTCAGGGAGTTTATCATAGATAAAGTTTATGAATATCTGGCGTTAAAACAGATTAAGGGTTTAAGCGATACAACTATCTCTTTAATCATAGAAAAACGCGGCACAATTTCCGGCATATTTCAAGAAAAGGCAGATTTTTTCTACGGCTCTAATATTCAAAGTGCAGCTGCTGAAAGAATACTTTCAAAATCATTTAATGAGCAGGCAGTAGAAAGTGAAATAAAACGTGCAGAAAATGCAGGTATATCTATTATAACCCTTGAAGATGAAAGATATCCAAAAATGTTAAAGGAAGTATATGCGCCACCAGCCCTGCTTTATGCGCTTGGAAACGCTGAATGTTTAAATAATATATGTATTGGCGTAATAGGCTCACGCAGCTGCTCTAAAATGGCAGAAAATTTTGCATATAAATTATCAAAAGAGTTAGCTGCTGTTGATATAACAATTGTCAGCGGCTTTGCTTACGGCATTGATATTGCAGCCCATAAGGGTGCAGTAGAAACTGGCGCTACTGCCTGCGTGCTTGGCAGCGGTCTTGCAAATATTTACCCTGCTGCACACACTAAATATATTGATAAAATACTTGAAAAAGGCGGCTGTTTAATTAGTGAATTTTCTCTTGATGAAGCACCATTATCAAATAATTTTCCTAGAAGAAATAGAATAATTTCAGGTCTTTCAAAAGCCATTGCAGTAATAGAGGCAGGATATAGAAGCGGCTCACTTATTACATGCAGGTTTGCATTAGAGCAAAATAGAGAAATATTTGCAGTGCCTGCATTTCCTGGCACAAAAAACAGCGCTACTAACTCACTTTTAAGGCAGGGCGCAAAATTTTTAGAATCATCTCTTGACATAATCTCAGAATTAAAATATGACTTACAAAACAAGCTTAATGACAATAATAGTGAAATTGTTGAGAACTCTGTAAAATCTATTGAAATTGAAGAGGAAACAGGGCAAAAAATATATGAAGCTTTATCTATTGAGCCTTTATCCTTAAATAACATTTGTATAAAATTAGATATAGATGTTGTTTCTGCAATGAGCTCTATTGCTTCTCTTGAACTTGACGGCATTATTGAAAAAACAAATGATGAAAAATATATAATAAAATAATATAGATATAGGTAGTGGTATGAATCTGGTAATTGTTGAATCACCTGCAAAGGCTAAAACTATTGAAAAATATCTTGGCTCAGATTACAAAGTAATCGCCAGTGTTGGTCATATTATTGATTTACCGCCAAATGAGCTAGGCGTTGATGTGGAACATAATTTTGAGCCGAAATATATAGTGATTGAAGGTAAAGAAAAAGTTATATCTGCCCTAAAATCAAATGCAAAAAAAGCAGATGCAGTTTTTCTTGCCCCTGACCCTGATAGAGAGGGGGAAGCTATCGCATGGCATATTGCAAGCCAGATAGATAAAAATAAGCCTGTAAAACGTGTACTTTTTAATGAAATCACTAAAAAAGGCATACTTGACGGCATAAACCACCCTGGCGATATAAATATGAACAGAGTAAACGCACAGCAGTCAAGAAGAATACTAGACAGGCTTGTGGGTTATATGGTAAGCCCGCTTTTATGGAAACCTTTAAAATACGGACTTTCTGCAGGGCGTGTGCAGTCTGTAGCTCTTAGATTAATATGCGAAAGAGAAGAAGAAATAGAAAAATTTGTGCCTGTTGAATCCTGGAGCATTAGTGCTGATTTTAATATTGAAAATAAAGCCACTAATGAAAAAGGTGTCTTAAAAGCTAAGCTTGATAAAATAAAAGGTAAAAAGGCAGAAATAAAAACAGAAAAAGAGGCTGAAAATATAGTAAACAGCCTGCCAAAAGATTTTATAGTATCAGGTGTTGAAGAAAAGGCAGTTAAACAAAACCCAGCAGAGCCTTTTATTACATCAAGAATGCAGCAGGAGGCTATTAGAAAACTTGGCTTTACTGCTAAAAAAGCCATGGCTGTTGCCCAAAGCCTTTATGAAGGTGTGGAGCTGGCAGAAGGTCCTGTTGGTCTTATTACTTATATGAGGACAGATTCTACTCGTATTTCTCCTGAAGCTGAAAGCCAGGCAAAAGAATATATTGAAAATAATTTTGGTAAAGAATACGTTTCTAAAAATAAAAAAGCTGCTAAAAAATCTAACAACGTGCAGGACGCTCACGAGGCTATACGCCCTACTTCTGTTTTAAGAACTCCTGCAGAAATAAAAAAATATTTAACTAATGACCAGTATAAGCTTTATAAACTTATATGGGAACGTTTTGTAGCAAGCCAAATGGCAGAGGCAGTTTATAACCAGACTGTTGTGCGCATTACTGGTGCAGATTATGAATTTAAAGCATCTGCTAAAACTCTTGCTTTTGCAGGCTTTACAAAACTTTATCTTGAAAGTAAGGAAGAAGATATTAAAAACGATGAAGATGATGAAACTACTATCTCTTTTAAAATATCAGAAAACACTCCTGCTTTAAGAGATAAAACAGAGAAAAAGCAGCATTTTACACAAAGCCCGCCACGCTATACTGAGGCAACACTTGTAAAAACATTAGAACAGCAGGGAATAGGCAGGCCGTCTACTTATGCATCTATTATATCAACTATTGTAGACAGGCAGTATACAGAATTGCAGGAAAAAAAATTTCACCCAACAGAGCTTGGAAGAATTGTAAATAAAATATTAATAGAAAACTTCCCAAAAATATTTGAAGTGAAATTTACAGCGCAGATGGAAAAAGATTTAGACTTGATAGAGGGCGGCACAGAAAACTGGCACGATGTATTATCTACTTTCTATAAAAGCTTTGATAAAGAATTAAAAGCAGCCTCCACAGGCAAAATCTCTGCTAATTTAGAAACTAATAAAAAATGCCCAATATGTTCAAGTGATTTAGTAATAAAAATGGGTAAAAATGGTGCATTTCTTGCATGCTCTGCTTATCCTGAATGTAAGTTTACTTCCAACTTTAAGCGTAACGAAAAGGGAGAAATAGAACTTGTGGAAGACAAGCAGTTTGAAGGAACCGGCATAATGTGTGAAAAATGCGGCGCTGAGCTTGTGTTTAAAAAAACAAGGTTTGGGGAAGTAATCGCATGCCCGTCATACCCGGAATGTAAAAATATTAAAAACTTTCTGCGTGCTCCTGACGGCTCTATTAAAATATTAGAGGCTGGGCAGATGCTTGATGAAAAATGCCCAGAATGTTCTAAACAGCTTACTTTAAAAGCTGGTAAAAATGGTATGTTTGCAGCCTGCTCTGGTTATCCAGAATGTAAGTTTACTGCGAATATTGAAATGAAAGAAAACGGCACAATAGGCATAAAACCTGCTGCATCTAATGAAAGCGGCGAAGTATGCGAAAAATGCGGTAAACCTATGGTTGTAAAAAGAAGTTTCCGAGGTGCTTTTCTTGCATGCTCTGGCTATCCAGAATGTAAAAACACTAAACCATTAAAGAAAAAAGATTAATAATATAAGGTTATTTTGTGGCAGAATATGATGTAATAATCGCAGGTGCAGGGCTTGCAGGAAGTGAGGCGGCATATCAGCTGGCAGAAGCTGGATATAAAGTTAAGCTGATAGAAATGCGCCCATTAAAAACTACACCAGCACATGAAACAGATAAATTTGCAGAGCTTGTATGCTCTAACAGTTTAAAGTCCCTGGATATTACAACAGGAAGTGGCTTATTGAAAAAAGAAATGATGCTTTATAACTCATTTCTTTTGCAGACTGCTTTTAAGTGCAGTGTGCCGGCAGGTGGCGCCTTAGCTGTTGACAGGGTGCTTTTTTCAAATATTATTACAGATACTTTAAAAAACCATAAAAATATTACTGTAATAAATGAAGAAATAAAAGAACTTCCTATTGATACAAAAACACCTTTTCTTATTGCAACTGGGCCGCTGACAAGTGATATTTTAGCAGAAAATATAAAAGAATACTGCGGCGGCGCGTTATATTTTGCTGATGCAATAAGTCCAATAATAGATGCAGATACTATTGATATGGAAAAAGGCTATTTTTTAGGCAGATATGGTAAAGGTGGCGATGATTATTTTAATATCCCTTTAACAGAAGAAGAATATAATACATTTTATGATGATATTATGGCTGCCCCAAAAACAGCTTTTCATGATTTTGAAAAAATATCATATTTTGAAGGCTGTATGCCTGTGGAAGTTATGGCAGAAAGAGGCAGGCAAACCCTAACTTTTGGGCCAATGAAACCAGTAGGACTTGAAGACCCAAAAACAAATATTCGCCCTTATGCAGTAATACAGCTGCGAAAAGAAAATAAGGCAGGCACAGCATATAATATGGTAGGCTTTCAAACTAAAATGACAATAGGGGCACAAAAGGAAATATTTAGGAAAATTCCTGCTTTAAAAGATGCAGAATTTTTACGCTTTGGCTCAGTTCATAGAAATACATATATAGAAAGTCCAAAACATATTACAAAATATTTTAACTTTAAAAATAATAAAAACTTGTTTATTGCAGGCCAAATTACAGGTTTAGAAGGCTATAATGAATCAATTACAGGCGGCTTAATTGCATCATTACAGATTGCAAGGCTCATAGAAAATAAACCATTTCTTGATTTCCCAAAAGGCACAGCGATGGGAAGCTTATCAGAATATATTTCTGGAATATCAGAATTTTCCAGCGGTAAAAAATATGTGCCATCTAACTTTCATTTAGGAATGCTTGAACCACTTGAAAAAAAAGTGAAAGATAAAAAGTTAAAAAAACAAATGCAGGTTGAAGCTGCTTATAAAAAAGCAGAATTATTTTATAAAGAAAATTATGGAAATAGATAACGCAATTGATGAATTTATAAATTTTGTCCGCATAGAGCGAGAATACAGCGACCATTCTGTAACAGCATACGCGAAAGATTTAAGCGAGCTTTCTATTTATGCTCACAATGAAAAAGTGCCTGATGATATAAAATCACTTGATTTTTTTCTTCTTCGCGGTTTCATTACAACTCTTTATGACAGAGGGCTTTCAAAATCAAGCATTGAAAGGAAAATATCAACTATTAAATCATTTTTTAAGTTTTTATACAGGCGGGGCTTTATAGAAGAAAACCCTGCCCGTATGCTTAAATTTCCTAAAAAAGAAAAATATCTGCCTACTGTATTTAATGTAGATGATATTTTTACGCTTTTAGATTTGCCTGATAAATCTACCCCTATGGGTTTAAGGGACGCCTTAATATTAGAGCTTTTATACGGCACTGGTGTTCGTGTTTCTGAACTTGTAGGCCTTGATAAAAGCGACATAGATTTAAACGGCATGCGTATCCTTGTTCGCGGTAAAGGCAAAAAAGAAAGGATTGTGCCACTTGCTCCTGAGCTTATTTCTCTTATAAAAGATTACTATAAAGTAATGTATGAAATAGTTTCAGAATCAAGAATGGTGGAAAGTGATGCAGTTATAATAAACAGGCTTGGCACCCGCATGACAGACAGAACTGTCCGCAGAGTAGTAGAAGCATATCTTAAAAAAGCAGGCCTGCCCCTTGATTATTCGCCCCACTCTTTCAGGCACACTTTTGCAACCCATTTACTTGAAGGTGGTGCAGATTTACGCTCTATTCAGGAGCTCTTAGGTCATGAATCACTTGCCACAACTCAAAAATATACCCACAGCGATTTATCTTCTCTTTTAAAAGTATATGATGAATCTCACCCTATGGCAAAAAAAGATAATCAGTAATAATATATTGATTTAACTTTTCAAATACAATTTTCTTTTAAATTTTATACAGCATAAATATTCTTATATATCAATAAGTTATAAAATACTTAAAAATTTTTTTAATTTTTTTAAAATTTCTTATTGACTTTTATTATCAATAATGATATTAATAATCATCGGCAGAAAGGAAGTATAAAAAAGCCGAAATAAAAGAATATACAAGGAGTTTTAAAGATAGTTATATAAGCATACAAGCTTATAAATGATAAACGTTTTCAAAAAGTAAGATTTCTAATACTTACAATCCTCCCATATTTTGCACAATTAAAAAATCAGCAGGTCGGCACAACCTGCTGTTTTTTATTATTATAAAAATACTTTCAAAAAATATATGCTTATGGTATTGTTATTTAGTATTTTATATAGTGAGGCTTAAAATGTATTCAAAAGTACCTGGTGCAGAGCTTATAAACAGACTTAAAAAATTTACTACATTTATGGATATGGCAGATGATGCCTGGCGGTATATATTTATATTTAACCCATTAAGTATTTATTATTTTACAGGCACTATGCAGGACGGAATACTTTTTATACAGCGTGATGAAGAACCTGTTTATTTTGTTAAAAGAAGTGTAAAACGCGCCGAAGAAGAAATCAGATACTGTAAAGTAAAGCCCTATAAGGAATTAACTGATATAAAAAACGAGCTTGCTTTAAATACGTTTTTCCCTGCCTTTGTTGATAAAAGCTTTGTTACAATTAAAATGCTTGAAGACTTTAACTCTGTATTTGAATTTGGAAAAATTTATTCCTGTGATAAAGCATTAAATATGTGCAGAAGTGTTAAAAGTAAATATGAAATAGATATTATAAAAGAGGCAGGGGCAATACATGCAGATATTATGGCAAATATTGTGCCTGAACTTTTATCAGAAGATATTTCTGAAAGAGAGGCAGCCTTACTTATTTTTAACGAGTTTATAAATAAAGGTCATCAGGGAATAGTCCGTTTAGAAAGGCCTTATATGGAGTTCCAGACAGTTAATGTTGCTTTTGGAGAAAGTGCATTAAATATATATAAATATGACAGTCCAGTTGGTGTAACAGGGTTATATGCCTCATCCCCTTTTTTCGGCAGCAGTAAAATCACCCTCAAACAAAATGATTTAGTAACAATCCCTTCTGTATTTGGTATGAATGGGTATAATTCTGTATGCACATACTGTTACGCATTTAACAGCCTTATAGATTATATCCGCTCCCAGCAGGAGCACTGCAAAAATTTAAAAAATTTAGCCTTAACTCTTTTAAAACCAGGTGCAAAACCAAGTGAAATATATAAAGAGATTATGGATAATATCCACCCAGAAATACAAGGCACATTTATGGGTATAGGTGATGATGTGATAAACCATATAGGCAGAGGCACAGGGCTTACTATTGACGAATACCCAGTAATTAATAAAAATAATACTAATCCACTTGTAGAAAATATGGTAGTAAGCCTTAGTTTTTTCTCCACATTAGAAGGGTATGGCGTAACAGGTATGCAGCATACATATATTATTACTGCTGAGGGCGCAGTATCTGTAAACGGCAGTGCTGATGAAATACTCGTTGCAGGGAAATATTTATAATTTTCAACTGATAATATTTTTATTAGCAATAATATACATCACTCAGAGCGCAGCTTGAGCCTTGCAGCCTATATTAGCATACTAAACATTAAATGTTTTCATATCTGAGATTGTTACATTCTCACTGTTTCTTGATACAAGCACATTATCTTTAAAAAAGTTTTTCAGGTTTAGTTTATCAAGATAATGCAGCTTGTTATGATAGCAGGCTTTTTCACAAAGCTTACAGGATATGCATTTTGACGGGTTAAATGTTATCATATTCCTTTCTTCATTAATATATAATGCTCCAGTATTACAAAATCTTGCACACATGCCGCAGTATACACATGTTTCATCTATTACTATATTATTAAATAATATATTTGTATCCACTTCCATTTGCGTTATTCTGCCCAGAGACATTATACTTTCAAGAAATGTTTTACGCCTTGCTGTTTCTTCATGACTGAAATCTATTTTTGTTCTTTCATCTAATTTTTCAACAGTTATCATATCTGCACTTTTTAGTATACTTTCCTGCAGCGTATTTTTTAAAAATGCAAACATACCCCGTCTGTTTACTGTTGGGTTTGGCTTTTCTTCTTCCTTAGGTTGAATAATGGGCAGCTGCTTTGGAAAAATTATACGGATACTGTCATTTTCATATATTGTTTCAAGGTCATTTAAATCTTCAAATATATTTTTTAGCTGCTCTAATAATTTTATTTCCTGCTCTAAAATAGTTTTACCATGTTTAGATGCACACTCCATACATAAGCCGTATTTAACAGTTATACGAGAGGCACCACGCAGGTATAATACTAAAAAATCAACTACGCTAAATATACCTGCACAGTCAACAAGAGCAGTCTGCCTGTTGTATGACGGATTATCACTGCATGTTATAACTAAATCACCACGAGGAGAAATACTGCGGCTTAGATTATCTATAAATTTCCTGTATCCTCCATGACGCAGTTTAAACACCTGTGCAGGACACTGGCTTACACATATTCCACAGCCTGTGCAGCTATCCCACTCTACATTGATTGTTTCACCTGGACCGCCTACCTCTATTGCACCAGTAGGACATAATGAATAACATATAGTGCATGGAGAACTTTTATGCTTTATTTTCGAGCAGTATTTAGGGGTAACAGATATAGAACGTGATACCCCTTCAAATACCATATTTGCAATATCTATCTTATTAAACAATATTTCACCTGATTAATAATTATACAGCATAAATCTAAATATCTGATAACTCAAATGTTTTAGGCTCAACTTTATCTATTTGATATTCCCTTAAAACTTTTCTGCCATATTCTTCATCAAAATCTACTGCTAAATATGTAAGCCCCAGCTCCATATTATAATCTTTTAATAAAGGTATATATGTTGGAGAAAATTCTATTACTTTATTTGATGTATCATACATGTAATGGTCTACATTATTTTCATCAAGCACTTTTTTTATAACTTCTGCATCATTACCATAACCTTTAGCAGTTTTTAAAAAGAAATCTTTTTCAGAAAAATATTCTATTTCACTCATTTTTATAGGGTGGTTGCTTTGATAAAGCTGTGCTGTTAATTTATTTTCAAGGCTGCAGTAGTGCATACCAATTTTAACATGATGTTCAAGGCAGTAAAGCATTACTTCTAAACATTCTACACTGCTTTTTGCAATAGGCACGCCACCTGCATAAGTATATGGATATAAAACTTTATATGGGCGATTGACTACTTCATAACCTTTGCCCCTGTATTCATCAGGGTGTACATAAGGGTATAAAAACTCTAACACATTTACACCAAATATTCCTATTTTATCAAGAGTCATCATTAGTTCTTCCATTTCTTTTACTTTACCAAGCATAAGCGGCATTTCTACCATAGTTCTTTTAATATATTTATTTGCTAATGCAAGGTTATCAAGGCTTTTTTGAGAAACTTTGCCATTATCATCAGGTTTTAATCCGAAACGGATTTCATCGAGCCCTGCATCTTTCAAAGACTGTAACATTTCTTCTGTTACTAAATCGCCGTTTGTATATATACGTGTTTGGATAGTTTTATCTGCTTTTTTAACTTCTTTAATAAACTCTATACATTTTTCAGGGTATAATAAAGGTTCTCCGCCTGTTATGGCAACAGATTTCATTTTTTTATAATATCCCAGGTGAGTTTTAAATTCCGAGATAATATCATAAACCTTATTTACACCTTCTGCATAATCTGCCTGATTTTTATTAGTGCAGAAAAAGCAGTCTCTGTTGCATTTTAATGTTAAAATATATGTAGCTGAGCCCATACCAGTATGGCAGTGTTCGCATGACGGAGAAATGGCATTTATTACTACACTTTTGCCACTGTTACAAATTTTTGCGCCTTTTTCTTCTAACTTTTTTAAAAGCTCATATTCTTTTTCTGCATAGTCAACATTCGATATTTCAGCACCGCTTTCTTTTATATAGTCTAAAAACCTGCTGTACTGCTCTATATACCTTAAAGCGTCTTTTTTTAGTCCCTCATTTTGTATTTCATCAATATTTTCTTTTGTAATAGTGTATACCACTTCTCTACTCCGCTGGCAGTGTAACTGTAAATACTGCACCATTTTTGCTGTTATAAACAGTTAAATCGCCATTATGATTATTTAATATTTTTCTACTTATTGGCAGCCCTAAGCCTGTGCCTGAACTTGATGTTGTGAAAAACGGTTTAAAAAGATTAGGCATAACTTCAAGTGGTATTCCAGGGCCTGTGTCTGAAATCATAATACTTGTTTTGCCGTCTTTTTCCTGGAATGAAATAGTAACTGTACCATTACTTTCCATTGCGTTCATTGCATTAGCTATTAAGTTGACAATAACTTGTTTTATTTGGTCAATATCTGCATAAATATAAGCATCATCAGGAATATCAAGATTGATTTTTAAATTATGCTCTGTCATTCTTGTTTCAAATAAAGGCACTATTCCTTCAAAAAGAGTTTTTAAATGAATTTTCTCTTTTTTAGGCGGTCTTTTTCTTGAAAAAGAAAGTATATCTTCAGTTAAATGTTCAAGCCTGATTGATTCTGTTGCAATAATACCTGCCATACGTTTTAAGTCATCATTTGTAACAGACTTCATCAGCCTTTTTGCAAACCCGCCAATAGATATAAGCGGATTTTTTACTTCATGGGCAATAGTTGCCACATAGTTGCCTAATGTAACAAGGCTTTGTTTACTGCGCATTTCTGATTCTATCTCTTTATAAAATGATGTGGTATATTCATATTTCTGTGTAGAAATTACAACCATCATCATTGTATTTAAAAGCCTTGCAGTAGAACGTGTTGTAAATATATGGGTATTTGTATATTTGTTATTAGAATATGTTATTAATACGCCATATATTTTATTACCTGTCATCATAGGCACAATAATTAATGGGTTAGTTAATTTAACATTATCTATTGAGCGGAAAATTTTATCTTCCAGCTCTATATGTTTTTCTAAATCATCTGGGTTACTATTATAGTCATGTAACTGTTCAATAATAGATTTTTTAACAGGCACTCTTTTATTTTTAAATGCCTGAATCTGTTCATCGCTGTATGGCGGTATGCTTGACATATATACGCCGCGAAACTCCATACGCTTTTCATTAAAAAACATAACGGCAGCCTTATCAAAAAGACCAGAATAAACTAACGCATTAGTCGTTACTTTAACCATTTCTTCAAGGTTTACTCTGCCTGTATTAATATCAGGGCTTTTTGTTACATTTTCTGCTATTTCCCACGTGGCTCTGTTTTCCACATAAACATCAATTAAATCAGTAAGCAGGCTGACAGCATCATCAGATAACTTTTCGTCTGCAGAATATGTTATTACTAAATCAATATTACCCCTTTGCAAAGAAATATCATAACATTTCTTATTATCATTAGGGATATCTTTATACGCTATCCTTTCACCCAGCGGGCTTGTAATAATTATCTGCGTAACTTTACAGTTACAACGTTTGTTGATAATATCTATCAGCTTCATACTTCACCTCAAACATTTTAAGGTAATATTTATTATTATTTAGCAGCGATTGCCCCTAAATCTCCTATTATTAAAAATACTTTTCTTAAACATGCAATTAAACCAAGCCTGTTTTCTCGTATTTTTTCATCTTCTGCCATAACCATGACTTTTTCAAAAAAGTTATCAACAGCAGGAGCAAACTTCATAAGTTCATCAAGTGTGGCATAATTTTTTTCTTCATCAAGTAAAGCCTGCATATTTTGGTTTCTTATTAAGCTGCCCAATGCTTTTTCTTCATCAGTCTGTAAAAGCTCATCAGCAAACTGCTCTTTATCCCAGTTATTTTTCTTTAATATATTATTAATACGTTTGAAAGCCTGTGCAATAGTTTGAAAGCCGTCAGTACCTCTTGCATTAGTTAATACTTTTGCAAGATTTAATGTTTTTAATATATCGCTTGATTTATCACATACTGCATCAAAAACATCAGCTGCTACAATATCTTTTGATACAAGCATCTGCCTGTAACGCAGGTTAATAAATGAAAGCACTTCTTTTATTACTTCATCTTTATTAAATGCAAGGCGGCTGCTAAGTTTATCAAGAGTGATTTCTATAATATCTTTTAATTCTATTCTGTAACCTGCCTGCTCAATAATAGAGATTATACCTATTGCACTTCTTCTAAGTCCGTAAGGGTCAAGATTACCTGTTGGTTTCATGCCGGCAGCAAAAACACCAGATATTGTATCTATTTTATCAGCAATAGATGTAAGTCTGCCTTCGTCAGTTTCAGGCAGCACATCTCCTGCAAATTTTGGCAGGTAATGTTCCATTATACCGCGGGCAATATCTTCATCTATACCTTCATTTTTTGCATAGTAATAACCCATTATGCCCTGCAGCTCTGGAAATTCATATACCATTTCACTTAAAAGGTCTGCTTTGCAAAGGTATGCAGTTTTTTCAACATTTTCTTTTTTATCACTGCACAGCTTTTCTGCTAAAAAGGAAGCTATTGCTTTAAAGCGTTCCATTTTTTCGTAGCTTGTGCCAAGTTTTTCCTGATATACAACTTTTTTAAGCTGTTCTGCTCTTTCTTCTAATTTTACTTTTTTATCATTATTATAAAAGAATAATGCATCGTTTAATCTTGCACGCAGAACTCTTTCATAACCAAGCCTTATAGTGCCGTCCCCATTAGGAGATTTTATATTTGCAACACCTGCAAATTTATTAATAAGTGTATTATCACTGTCTTTTACAGGGAAATATTTTTGATGTATTTTCATAGATGTAATAAGTACTTCTTCCGGCAGTGTTAAAAATGAATCTTCAAAAGAGCCAAGTATTGCATTAGGGTATTCCACCAAATCTGATACTGTATTTAAAAGGTCTTCATCTATTTCTACACATACATTTTCTTTTGCTTCAATTTCTTTAATCTGGGCAAGTATAATATCACGTCTTTTAGATGTTTCTATATAAACAAAAGCGTTTTCTAATTTTTCTTTATATTCTGCTGCATTTTTTACTTCTATTGCAGCAGGCGCTAAAAACCTGTGTCCGTAAGTAATATTAGATGCAGTAATACCATCAGTTTCAAAAACGAGAGGTTTTTCATCATAAACAGATAAAAACCAGTGGATAGGGCGCACAAATCTAAAATCATTATTTCCCCATTTCATAGATTTAGGAAATGGTATACTTTTAATAATTTCAGGAGCAGTTTTCATAAGTAAATCAGCAGTTTTTTCGCCACCTGTCCTTTTTTCGCCCTGTAAATAATCGCCTTTTTGAGTAGTTACTTTTTTTAATGTACTTTCATCTATCCCCTTAGATGCAGCAAACTTTTTAGCTGCTTCTGTTAATGAGCCGTCTGAATTAAAAGCAATATTTGCAGGCGGCCCCATAATTATTTCAGTTTTATCAACTTGTGATACAGGCAGACCTTCAATATTTACGTAAAGCCTGCGTGGAGTGCCGCCAGATTCTATTGATGAAAATGGTAAATTTAATGCGGAAAGTCTTTTTGTCCACTCATCAAGCAAAAATTTATAAGATGTTGGAATAAATGCTGCAGGTATTTCCTCACAGCCAATTTCTAGTAAATATGAAGGCATAAAATTAATCCTCTTTATATAATATTATTTTACATATTATCTGTATAATTAAGAGTATATTCATCTCTTTTTTATAATATATTCTAACCTTTATTTATATATGTTAGTGTAAAATTTTTCAAGTGTTTTATATATTTTTTAACATATTTTATTTAAGTTTTAATTAATTAATAAGTATAACTTATTTAATATTTTTCTATCAGCCAGTCTATAAGGTTAATATAATTTAAAAATTAATATACACATTTTATTTTTTCAAGAATATTTTTTTGGAAATTTTTCCAAGAAAATATAGAATTGTAAAATCTAAAAACGATTGCGAAAAATGATATAAATAA